>NZ_CP094531.1 GCF_022811665.1 Chryseobacterium oryzae | reverse complement strand
TTTCGTTTTTATGTCCTTTTTCGAGCGTTGGAAAATATTTCTATTTGTGGGAGATATTAAGCAAACTAATCAAAAAGTGTTTTACAGATTACATTTGGAGGAGAAATTAAAAAAAATTAATATGGAAAATATTCAAAAAGATAGTAAATCGAGTATAGTAAAGTTGGGACTTGTGTTAGGATTTATAGTAGCTATGTCAGCATTATTAATTTGTTGGGATGTCTTTGATAAGGCTTACAAAAGCAAAGATGAAACAGAATTTAAAATTAATAATAAGATGATAGGTGAAATAACTCTGAAAAAGAAAATAAGTAGTGGAAGTGATCCTCCGTGATTTGCAGTGAAATTACCACTTTACAACAACACACTTACATATTTAATTTGGTAAGCAATTTCAAGAATTACGGAAACCCGTAAAAACAATTCAAATACTGTATATATCTTTATCCCAAAGATATATAAAAATTATAATTATGAGAAAAATTATTTTGGGAGCAGCAATTATTGTACTGGCCTCTTGTTCAAATCCTACAAACAAGAAGTATAATGAAAAGACAATGTCTGAGGATTTAAAAGAAATTGCAGAAAGTAAGAAATGGAGTGAAGAAGATTCCGGGCTTTTTGCGGGATGGTTATTAAGAGCAAAATTTAAAGGTGAATCTTTGGAATCTAAATCTTATCAGGATATTCTTGATGAAGCTAAAAAATACAAAGCTGAAGAGGAAGTTCTTGCAGAGAAAGCGAAAAAAGAAGCAGAAGCAAGAAAGCAAAAAATGAAGAATGCAATAACTGTAACTATTTTCGGAAAAGGTTTTGTGAAAAGCGACTGGGAAAAAGGGATTACAGATGATTATAATCTGTTTGATTATGCCATTGAAAATAAATCAGGAAAAGAGGTAAAAGCAGCAAAAATAAAATTTAGAATCTATAATTCTTTGGGAGATCAGTTGGGAGATGATTATATAATGGATTTTACAGATGATAGAATTGCACCAAGAGGAAGATATCAAAATCAAGCGGCTTTCAGCTATAATCAATTTAAAGATGATGATGCAAAAATCGCTTCAGCAAAATTTGAGGATTTAATATTTGATTTCGACGTTGAAAAAATCGTGTATTCTGATGGATCTGTTTTAGAGTAGTCTTAAAAATTCAAAACTAATTTTTAAAACCAGCTCAAAAGCTGGTTTTTTTATCTCAATTTGATACAGAGGGTATCTGTCATTTCTTTTATATTTGAATAAAAACTTATGAACCGACAATTTTTACGGATGTCTCTTTTGTTAAGAGTTATTTTAGAGCACAACGGTAAATTGAAAAACAGTGAAATACGAGAGAAAGTATTGCATAAATTTCAGGCTTATTCTGATATTCCTTCTTTGAGAATTGATAAATATCCCACAAAGACCTTCACTAATGATCTTAGCGCATTGAGGGATGCATGGAAAATAAAATTTAGTATTGATAACCATTATCGATATTCCGTAAAAACTGATTTTGATGGTATTTTCCAAAATGACCTTCTCAATTCTGCGATTTTTTTGTCTTCTCTTAATTCAGATATGATGCTTCCGGGTTATGTTATTCCGGAAACCAGAAAAAACACTGGACTTGAGCATTTTCACATAATTTCTGAAGCTGTTCAGAGTCAAAATAAGATTAAAATATCCTATTTTGATTATATTACGGAGGATGAAAAAATAAAGGAAATCTGTCCGTATAAAATAAAACAGAAAGATTTTAAATGGTACGTTTTGGCAACTGATGATTCAGATGTTCCTTTCAAAAGTTATGCGTTGGAAAGAATTAAAAATATTGGAGTTTCTGGCAAATTCAGACCACAAGAAATAGATTTTGAAGAGCCTTATAAAGATGCCATAGGAATGTTTACCGATAGCGAAGCCGAAGAAATAATTGTAGAATATGACCATCGTGATGGGCATTATCTTAAAGTAAATCCCATTCATCATTCTCAATCAGTTGTATCTGAAACCGCTGACAGAATTCAGTTCCATTTTTTTGTAAAACCCAATAATGACTTGCTGATGGAGCTGCTGAAAAGAAGCTGGTCTTTGAAGGTGATAAAGCCGGAGATTTTAAAGGAGAGAATGATGGGGTTTTGGAGAGAAGCAATGGAGAGGAATAAAGCATAAAACCTAACTAATGGTGTTTTTTTATGCTTTATTTATATTGTTGTCAATTAACTAAATCTAAAAAGTTAAAATTTGTTGATTTCGCAAAATCTATCTCTTCCTTTGTTGGATAAAAATCTTTGAAAAATGTTTCTCCGAGATTGTATTTGTATTTAAGTACAAGCTTAGCAATGTTTGTAATTTTTTTTTCATTTAATGATAGATTTCTATCAAAAAAATGATCTAAAAAAGTGGGAGTAATAACAATATTTTTAAAACCATGTTTTTCAGGCGTGTTACCTTTATTTTCTAAATGAGATATTTTGAAATTTCTATTTAGTAAATTTTGTCCAATATTTTCTTGTAAGAATTTTCTTGGGGCAGCATTTCCTGTTGAATCTATCTTGATAGCTTTAAAATTTTCATTTTCATCCTTAAGGAAAAGCAAATCATTTTTGCTTAAATCCTTTAGTCTTCTTTTAAAATTTTTTGTTCGTCTAATTAAATAATATTGATTTTCCCTTTTGTAGTAGAGTGTATGGCTTTGCCCATTTCTAATATAATTATTTTCATTCTGATATTTTAACATTGCGTTCTCTGTAAGGAAAAAAGAACTTGAAAATATTAAATTTAATAAAGCTTTTTCATCATTTTTTACTAATTCTAACAAATATTCATTTCCATCTACTTTCATGATTTTTTATTTTTAAGTATTTCCTCCAAATCTACAAACTCTTCTCCAAATCCATCACATTTCCGTGAATCGTCCTCACAAAATATTCTCCTTTAAATAAACAATCAAAAGGCGTCGGAACAATCTCAATTTCCAAAAACTTGCAGTCGATATAGTTTCTTTTAAAAATTATGAGATACTCTTCCATCTCAGGATATTCAGTAATAGTTCTATTCCAAATTTCTTCGCAAAGCAAATTGATTTTCGAATCTGAATGATATGTCTCAAACTTTTCATCCTGACCAAAAATTATTTTTCCACCACCTGAATTAGCAAATGCACAAATGCTTTCAAAAAGATTTTCTATCGTTTGAACCAAATTGTAAGGAACAAAATCAATGTCTTTGAAAGATTTTGATTTCAGTTTTTCAATCTCATTTTTTTCGTTTTCAAATTTTTGATAATCAATAATGAACTGATCTTCTTCAACAGAATTTTGATTTAGAATTTTGTAGTAACCTTTTTCAGCTGATCTTCCGGCTTTTATTTTTTGTCTGTAATCATCGTTAATCTTATGGAAAGCTGCTATTAAGTACATTGTGGCTTTTTTGTCTGAAACACCAGATTGATTAAAATCTTCATTAATTCTCATAAAAATTTGAATTCCCGAATCAAAAGCTTTTTTGTTTTTAATATAAACGCCAGACGGATTTTGATATCGCTTTTTATTAAGCATGATTTCATTTTTGTGCATAAACTCTTTGGCAGCTTCTACATATTCAAACGCCTTTTTTCGGGCTGAAGAGAAATTTTCGTCGCTGAAATTTTGTTGATGCAAAGTGGTAAGACCGGCAGAATTTGTTTTGTATTTACAGGTGACAATATAAGAGATAACAGGCATTTTTGTTTTCATAATAAAATATTTAAAGTATTTGGAGTAAATCTCTGATAAAATCGTCTTTGCAGTTTTCATGGCATACAATTTCTTCGAAAGTGGTCTGTTCATTGGCTTTTTTCATTCCTGAAGCACTTCTGAAATATAGATTTCCTGCTTTTGAATAAGTTATTTTTAATTCAGTATTAAAATCAAAGAAATAAACCCAATAAAGCTTGTTTTGAATCATCACTTTGGGAGAGTATTCATATTTTAATTTACCGTAAACCGACTGAATGTAGAGCATAGCCTTTCTAGCTAATTTGCTATGTTCTTCCTCAATAAAAAGACTTACCATACATCTTCGGTTGTAAATCGAAAGAAGTTTTCTTTCAAAGTCAAAAAATAAATTATTCGAAATTATTTCCTTTTCTCTAAAATTGTTTTCCGTAAGGAAAATTTCTCTAAACTGATGATGCTTTTCTTTTATGTTAAATTGAAAACTTGAATAAAGCTTTGGAAAAGTTAATCCTTTAAAATTGGAAATCAATCTGCTTATAATCGTCTCTTCCACAAAACGGTTTATAGGAATATCAGAATTCTTTAATTCAAAAACAGGTACAAAATTGTCTTTTTCATCAGCAATCTCTAGTTTTATAATGCCCAATAGAAAAAAAGTCTGTTTTAAACTCATTCTTTGAGTTCGTAATTCATTGGCGTTTCTGAACTCTTTTTCTGTGTAGTTATATTGGATTTTACACTCTGAAAGGCGTTCACAGTCAAGAATTTTATCATTTTCCGGAGTTTTTAATAATTCAGAAACTTCAATCAGTTCAGATGATTCTTCATTTTTAAAGTCTGAAACTGTGATTATTTTTTCTGAAACTAAGCTTGAAATAATTTCAGATAAATATTCCAAAGCAAAATTTCTTGCACTTAAAAAATCATCATCTTCAAACTCTTGGGTTGAACGATTTATTCTGGCTTCAATAAACTCAGGAATAAAAACCCGATACTTAAACTTTGTCATTTTTTTGTTTTAAATTTTGTGTAATGCAAAGAAAAGAGTTGGCTACGCCAGAAATAAGCAGAGATAAATTTTTATGAAAAAAAAATGAAAGTTTCTGTTTTTTGTTTTCAAAAAACGTTCGTTTTATAGAACTAATATTATGTATAAAAAATTTTTAAAATTCCAGTCTCATTTTCCGTTTTATTTATTAGTTTTGAAAATAAACCTTTTTTAAAACTAAAATTATGACGGTTGGTTATGCTCGTGTTTCTACTTCAGACCAAAATATAGAAACACAAATTGAACTTCTGAAAGAGAATGGATGTGAGAAAATTTTTTCGGACATCGCAAGCGGTGTTCGGGAAGATAGAAATGGTCTTATTGAAATGCTCTCTTATTTAAGAAAAGGAGACATTATCATGGTCTACAAAACCGACCGGATTTTTCGTTCGCTCAAAAATATGATTGATTTAATTGAGAAGTTTAACGAGAAAGGAGTTCTTTTTAAAAGTATCACTGAGCCTGCATTTGATACAACGTCGGCTAACGGGAAATTTGTCATTCAAATTTTTGGGGCAGTTGCAGAATTTGAGAGAAACCTAATTAGCGAAAGAACCAAGTCTGGCTTGGAAGGTGCAAGAAAAAGAAAGACGCTTTTAGGCAGACCCAAAGGTGCGAGCAAGAAAAGTTTGGAAAAATATCAATTTGCAAAGCATTTATACGAAAATAAACGTATTTCTATAGATAAGGCTTGCAACCAGGCCGGAATCAGCAAAGCTACTTTTTACAGGATTGAAAATAACAAGTAAATTCTGTAAACTCTTTATAATGTGATAAACCGTAATTATAGTATCAGAATCTTTTTTAATTTTGTTATTCACACCTTTTTGAAGGATGATTACTCTTAAATTAGGTAAATGATTTATTAGCGCAAAAACATTGCGTACTTAGTGTTTACTTTTGAAAAAAAATAAGATGAACCAAAATTTTGTTTCAGAATTTCAGGAATTTTTGGAAGAACGGCAGCTGCTAAATTATTCCTACAGCAATTTTTTTAAAAGAGAGTTTAGTCTTAAAAAAACTGAACTAATTAAATATATCCGAAATTCAAATTTTGAAAGAGTTGACTTTCTGTGGAAGATTCTTCTTTTTAGTGTAAGCTCAAAATTTCTTTATAATTTTTCTAAAGAAAACTACAGACTAATTTGTGATTATTACTGCGATGTATATAATTGTGAAGATCAAATCTTGAGGTATGTTTTTAGATATAAATTAAAATCTTTAGATGAGCTAGCGGAGGGATTGAGTGCAGAAAATTATAGATTATATTATAACCACTGTCATTCTAAAGTTGATGATTATGCTGAATTTTTTGTGTCTATCTTCTATAAAATTGATCAAAATCTCTTTAATGTAAATTCAAGTCAAAAGTTGAAAAGGCATTTTGAGGACGATTATTTCAAAGAAGAATTTTCGGATAAAGGAGGGGATTTAACAAATGAGATTTTCAAAGCTCTCGAGAATAAATTAAAACACATGCAACATGAAAAAATATTTTAAAAACCTGCTTGAGAAAAAGTTATTAAGTGATAATCATGATTCATTTCTAAAAGAATTTTTCGAAGTACTGGAAGAAGGATA
The DNA here is from genome assembly GCF_022811665.1 of Chryseobacterium oryzae. Classification (NCBI taxonomy): domain Bacteria; kingdom Pseudomonadati; phylum Bacteroidota; class Flavobacteriia; order Flavobacteriales; family Weeksellaceae; genus Chryseobacterium; species Chryseobacterium oryzae. The sequence continues at coordinate 43,907 of NZ_CP094531.1, read as the reverse complement.
TAATGTTTATTATCCAAGCTGTGGATATGATTTCTCGGATTTGTATTATATTAATTCTGCAAATCTTCCCGAGATTGGCTTTGAACCGAAAGTTTTTATTCATAGTGATATGTCTTACCTTGACAAAAGCACTGTTATCAATGAAATGAAATGCAGTGATGTTGATTTTCAGATTACTTTTGAAGTAAAAATTAAACTTCTAGAGAATTCAGAAATCTTATTTTTCAAGTTTAAAAATACAAGAAATTTAGATGAAAAGTTTCTCGTAATTTTCAGCGGTTTTTTAAATGAAGATATTTTGAAGCTATTATCTAATTCTAGCTGTAAAATTCCTTTAGTTTACTCTATTTGTGATGGGATTACTTCGGGAATGGGATATGAAGAAAATTCTGTTTCAACTATTTTCTATCCTGCTATTTCAACAGAATTGGGACTAAAATTTATTATTACTGAGCAAAGTGGAGATTTTGATTATCGTAATATAAATATCACATCCTCTGTTGATTCTTTATTGAAATTTTGTGATAAAAAATGGCTATACAAGAATAGCTATCAATATGATAAGATCAGGTCATTCATTTATAAAACTTTACAGAAAGTTCCAGAAAAATTTATTAATGAACCTCAAATCAAAATTTATACGTCCCACAAGATCAGTAGTGGTTTGCTAATTAAAACTATTCCCGAAAATTTTGATTTTTGGGTTCGCTTTGAAGAGTTTTTGACTAATAATTTTAAACAATCAACATCGGTTGAAAATGGAAATAAGATTAATGTATTCGCTATGGAAGACAAAGATGCAAAGAATGATGAAACTGAGAGTCTAATTATTAAACTGCTTCCTTACACAACTTTTGAACAACTAGCTAAGCTTCCCGAAATCGGAAAAATTTCGAAGAAGTTAAAGAGAAAGTTTGTTACACCTTTAAATTTGTTCCTGTCAGATGATAGTGAAGCTTTCGATATAAGGAATGTAATAGATACCAGTTTGGAAGTTCAAAATTATTTACTGTCGACATATCTATTATATAGTATAAACCAAAATCATCCTATTGTGCCTCAAAAAATAACGAATAACAGATACTTAAATAGTGACTTATTTTGCTAAGGATGTACACTTAGCTGTTTTAAAATGTTGATTATTAACGTTGTTAATTTGTTTCTGCTTTAGAACCTTTTCTGATAGAACTTTTGAAGAATTTCAATTTTAAGCTACAACAGACCTTCTGAAACTTTCGCTTAACTCCTCAATATCTTTTTTACTGTTGAGATCTGTTTTCTTGTAAATATTGGAAAGATGAGTCGAAAGGGTTTTTTCAGAAATATTAAGCATATCGCTGAGTTGCGCATATTTTAATTCCGGATTTTCCAGCATTATTTTCAAGATTTCCCCTTCCCTATTTGTTAGGCTTTCAAATGAAACAGTTTTCTTGAACTCCTCCTTTCTTTTATAGTAAAAGAAATAATCAATCGATACCGCAAAAAATCCAAAACTGAATGCCGTTTGTTCAATTAGCTGATTATCTCCAAAAGCCAATATGGTGAAAGGCAAAGAGAAAAGTCCGGCAAAACCCATGATTCCATTGAATGAATGAGTTTTTAGAAACATGTTCTTTTCTTTTTTCATTCTGTAGTACAGTTGTCTTACAAAAAATAGATTCGCAATGAAGAGCGCAATTAGAAAGAACGCTACAAAAAAAACTCTAGACTGTTCGATTGATTTTGTAATGGTGTAAGGAAGTATAAAAAGCAGAACAAAAAGTAATAGCGCAACCATCCCAATTGCGTTCAGCGGAATATCTTTTTTATGAAATTCTACATGGTATTCAGTTTTCAGAAACACTAAAAAATGATAGGCGACTACAATTCCTACTGTCCAGGCGATGATATTTTGAGGAAGAATTCCAATTGGGAAGTTTTTATCAGGAAGTAAGCCTTCTATCAAATTGTAGGTAAGACCAGAGAGCCATAGAGCAGTATATTTTAAATAGTAGTTTCTGTCAGTTTTGTTCCATTTTTGAATCAGATTTATAGCTCCAACAATAATAAAACCGTAAAAAGAATGATGTAAATAAAAGTAGATGGGAAAATTTCTGTATTAAACATTTTTCAAAAAATATAATGGATAATCGAGTTGGTGGGTTTCGTAGAAAATGCTAAAGCCGTTTTTCTGGTAGAACTTTAAATTTTCTGGAGTTGTGGTTTCCACAAATAAGCAGTCGTCTTGAAATTCTTGTAAAGATTCATTAAGAAGTTTTGTGCCAATTCCTTTTCCTTGAAGTTCCGGCAGTACTCCCATTAACCATAGGTGAATGTATGAATGATCTGGATGGTTTTTTTTGAGAAGATTTTCCCTTTTGAGTACTTTAAAAACATTGGTAATTCCAATACATTTAAAAACAAGTTTTAATTCCAAAAAGAATCTTTTTAAGCTTTGACGAGGATTATCGAGATACAAAATCACTCCGGTTCGATTTTCATTCAGAAAAAATTTGCCATAAAGAAGAGTTAAGTCTACCTGATATGACATTAATGCTTTTAATTTTTTGTACCGGTTGCCTTTTTCGCTTACCACGAAATTGATGGAGTTCGGAATTAAAATATTGTAAAAAGACTTGCATAAAATATCAATTGCAATATCTCTTTCTTTGGCGGTGCCAACAATCATAAAAATATAATTTTAGTTTTGGTGATACTAAATTTTGAGATTCGTTTAATAACAAATCTTATATCGGTTAAAGTTTTTTCGGATAGCAGTTTAATGAATTTTAAACTTAATCAGCATAACAAAATGTTGGTGAATATCAACGGCTGATGTGACTATGATGCAAATGTAGTAATTATTTTTAAAAGTGTAATTTATTAATAATTATAATTAATTCAAAAATATTAAAAATAATATATTGTAATAATCAAGTATAATTATTAAGTTTTATGTTTAAGTTTTGTTATAAATATTTAAAAATATAAAAAATAATATATTTTAATAACTCTATAAAATGTTTATATTAATAGGATTATAAGATTTCTTATATTTTATAATTTACATTGATATCCGTAGTAAATTTCAAATGTAAAAATATAAACAATAATGTATTTCAAAAATTAATTTTAATTAATATATTATCTAATTAAGAATTTATAAAATAATAAAATGTTGTAATATACCAAATATTATATGTAATATAATTATTTAAATTTAAATATGTTTTTATTGCGTTTACGGATAATGTTTTGTAGATTTGAAATATCTAAACTATTTGTTTATGTCTATTATTTCAATCATTACACAGAAAGGTGGAGTAGGGAAGACTACTACGGCCATTCACGTTGGTGCAGCTTTAGCCAAGAAAAAAGGCGTCAACGTACTTTTAATTGACTTTGACAGTCAGAAAAACCTTTCTATGGGGTATGGAATTGAAGATGACTATCCCTATACCGTTAAAAACTTTCTGGATAACACCGGAGAATTCAGACTAAAACATCATGGGAGTTCAAACGTCTACATTCTTGCAGGTGATGCTTTATTGGAGGAGGAAGAAAGCTACAGCAGAGATACGCTGAAGAATAATCTATCAAATCTTTTGGAACAGATGCCTTTCGATTATGTTTTAATCGACTGTCCGCCGCGTCCATTGATGAAAAAGCTGACTTTAGGAGAGATGGCGCTTTGTACCTCTGATTATGTAATGTCCCCGATTGAAGCCGAACAGTATTCTTTTGCCGGAATTGATAACCTTCTGCCAGCGTTTTTAAATATTAAAGAAAAACACAATCCTAGCCTGGAGTTTTTGGGATTCTTCTTCAATAAAGTTTTGACCAATACTGTAAACTTTAGAAAATACAGCGAAATGATCAAACAGGAAGCAGGAGCTAGCGAGTATTTTTTCAAAACTTTTATTCGCCAGGATATGAACATTGAGAAAGCTAAACAGGAAGGAAAGAATATCTTCCAGGTAAATTCCAGCAGTAGAGCCGCGGAAGATTATAAAAATTTAGTAAAAGAGATTAAATCTAAAATTAAGACGTATGAAAGCCAATCTGTTTAAAAACTTTAAAAGTTTAAAACAAAAAGAAGAGGAGTTGAAGTCTGCAGATGATGAAAAAGTGGATATTGTCTCCGTAGAAGATGACGTAAAACAAGTTGTAGAAGAAAAACAAGCAGCAGAAGAACCAAAGACAGATGAAAAGAATGTAGAAGAGAAGCTTGTCGAAGTTGAAAAAGAAACTGTAAGTGAAATCAAAAAGCTAGTTGAGAAGAAAAGACCGGTTAAAAAAGAGATTTTAGAAGCAAGAGCTGCGTTGGCTACCGCACAGACCAATAAAACGTCGTATGCTAAGCAAATCACCGTCAATCAAACCAAAAGATCGTTTACAATATTCTTAAAAGCTGATTCTCTTGAGTTTCTGAAAGATTTAGTATTCTATAAAGCGACGGAAGAAAGATTGATTTTTTACAACCAGTCTGAAGCTTTTGTGGAAGCAATGGATTTATTAATTCCATCACATAAAAACATTATTCCAAGACCGGATCTCATCCGTGAGCAGGAAAAAAATAAAAAAGGCGGTAGAAAACGTAATTCTGATGAAGTTTACGGGATGACCACGACTGTTTATATTCCTGGAGAATATTTCGATTTTGTAAAAGATGTTACGTACAACAAAGTTGTTGGCGGTGATTTGTATTACAAAGATTGGGATTTGTTGGAGGAAGCAATTCAAAAGCTTAAGAAAAAATACGGAGACAAAATCCAATCCAGACCTGATTATATCAGAGAAGACGAAAAACTGAGAGGAAGAAAATCAAAATCGGATTCTTAAATGAATTATACCTTAGACTGGGACAGAATTAAGAGAGAAGTGGATATTGAGCAGTATTTTCTGTTCAAAATGGGAAGCCTGTACAGTTTTGACAAGTATAAAAAAGCGTATGTGCTTGAGCAAAATGGAAGTCACGGAGACATTATCCGTTTTTTTCATCATGAAAGGTCCGGCGTTAAGATGTATTATTCGATTATGAATCAGGATAGCGGAGACATTATCCAGTTTATAAAAAAAAGGATTTTAAATAATACCTCCGCATTACCAGGAGAAATTAATCGTGAATTGCGTTTGTTTTTAGGTGGAAACGAAGAATTTAAACCGCAAAAGCCTTCTGAGATCTATTTTGCGGCTTCCTCGCAGGCGGTAGAAGTTTCAGATTATGAAGTTGACGGAGACATTATCCAAAAAATAGATGTTCATTTTGGTTATTTGAAAGAGCACAGGAAATTTGATGACAGTAGTTTTCTTTCCGGAATTTTTAAAAAAACTTTTTTTAGCTACAAAAAAGATAATCACTTAAGCTTATCGTACTTTGTAAAAGATATAGAAAACGCTGTTGTAGGCATTCACAGAGTGTTTACGGGAAGAGGTAGCTATTTTAACAAGAAATGGTTTGATGCGAACAGTAAGAACTCCATAGGATTCACTTTTTCAGAAAAACCGAAATTTACGGAGACATTATCCGTTTTTGAAAGTATTTTCGATGCTATTAGTTTCTACGAATTGTTCCAACCCAAAAATACTCAGTACTGTTCTTCTAATGGAGAGCTTAGTTTTAATAAAGCAAAACTTATTCATGCGTACTTTATGGGAAACTCTTTCCAGAAGCTTGTTTTAGGGAATGACAATGATGTTTCCGGTGCTTATTTTAATTTAAATATAGCAGCTTCATTTATTGATGAAGTTGAACAAATACGAAAAACTACAGAGACGATAATTTTGGATATTGTCTCCGTAACCCCGAAAAACTGGAATGTATTGAAACAGTTTTTCAAAAAACTGGATAATGTTTCCGAAAACTTAAACAATAAGGATTTGGAAATGACCTACTTCACGGAGACATTATCCCAAAATAAAACTAAATTTATCTTCGTCATTGGCAACACGAAAGATTCCATTCAATTTTTCGTAGGTTTGCTTTTAAAGATTTGGAAGCTTGATGAATTTATCACCGTTCATCAGCCTTTAAACAAGGATTTCAACGAAGATCTCATTCAACAAAAACGCCTGTCACATGAGTAAAAAAGGACAATCACCGATAAAAAGAGAGACTTTAACCTCCAAGCAACGAAAGAAGGTTTTAATTTCAAATGATTTCAGGGAAGTACTTATTTCTCAGGAAACGTCTATCATTGAACAAAGAATTATTACGATGATTCTTTCTGCTGTGAAAGACGAGCAGGCGATGTTTATCACTCCCAAATCACCTGTAAATCCACCTATGGACAAGCAATTGACTTTTGATGACTATTTTGAAGGATGGGCGCACCAGGGCGTGGTTGATTTTGCTGTTTCAATCGCCGACTTAAATCCGCAGCGTAAGATGAAAAATTCGGCTATACAAGAGGCTTTGGTGAATATGACGAACATTAACTGGTTGAGATTGAAAGACGACACCATTAACGGTTATAAAGCCGTTCCGTTTATTTTAGAACCCAGCTGGAACAAGAAACAGATTTTCTTTAAAATGGATAAAGCCGTGATGCAGCACATGCTGAATATGAGCCAGTATTATTCGATTAAAAAAGATTTATCGTTCAATACATCCACCAGCAATACTTTGAGGTTTTTAATGTGGTTGGTGAAGTTCAACAAGAATGGGGGAGTGATTAAGGAATATGCTCAACTGCTGAAGGAGCTTTCTATTCCCGTGACAAAATACGAAGGAAACTACCGATTTGAAAGGGATTTCCTGGTTCGTGTAAAAGCGGATTTAGATAATTTTAACGACATCAGTTTCAATTATTCGTATAAAGAAGGGCATTATCACTTTGTGATTTATAATACTCAAAATGCAGTAGGCGTAGACCAGAAGTTCCCTACACTAGACGAATTACAGATAGACAGAGCTTTAAAATATCTAAAAAGACAGCGTGAACTGGATGACCAGCAAATAAGAATCATGAGAAAGCTTTATGAAGTCCGAGGCTACCATGAACTGTCGAAACATTTGAAACGCAAAATTGACGTTGATGTGAAGGGAGAAGCTTACATAAAAGCTGTTTTCGCTTTGATTGAAAATATTGAAGGATAATGTCTCCGTATTTCAGGATATTTTTTCCGTAATGGAAGATATTGTCTCCGAGTTATTGGATAATATTTCCGAATTTTTAGATATTGTCTCCGTAATTTAGGATAATGTCTCCGTAAATTTGAATTTTAAATTGTTTTAATCTACTGTAAATAAAGGGATTTACTCTTTTTATTTTTGGCCACTTAATTATACTAATATCTTATTATTTATTTTAATTTTATAAAAAAAATAATGATTGTTTATAAAAAATGTAGGGGAAGATAAAATATAATACCTGATAATCAGTAACTTAATAATTCTTCAAGTCATTTAATTTTCCCAGAAAAAACTGGATAATGTCTCCGTTTTAAGCTGAAAGAAAAAAATACTAATAAGATTATAAATATATAAAACAATATATTGTGTATGATTTAGATAATATGTATATTATTTAGAAAGTATTGATAATAAAATTAATTGTTATTATATTCTCTATTAAATAGCAATTAATTTTTTTTAGATCATTCCTCAATTCATTACCTTGAGCCAAATAGACTTTGTAATCGGCTCAAAAAAAATGCTATATTTGAGCCAAATAATGATAATAATCGGCTCATCATGTATATCTGGCAAAATAAATTATTTCCCAATTTCAGTTTTGACTCTACAGAAATTGTTTCTTCAATCCAAGATTTTACGCTACAGTTAGGAGAAGCAAATGGCTTGATTTTGAGTTTAAGTAAAGAATTAAAACAGGAAATTTTTACCGAAATTATGCTGTCTGAAGCTTTAAAAACATCCGAAATTGAGGGCGAGTATTTTAGCCGGGAAGACGTAATGTCATCGCTGAAGTTTAATTTGGAAATTAAAGATTATCATGTAAAAACCAAAAATAGAAAAGCAAATGCCATTGCGCAACTGATAATTGATGTTCAAAAGTCGTATTCAAAACCATTGACAGAAAAGTTACTTCTAGATTGGCATTCAATTTTAATGGCTGATGAAAAAGGGATAGCTGCAGGAGTATATAGAACAGGAACAGAACCAATGCAGGTGGTCTCAGGAAAATTTGGAGACTTTGAAGTTCACTATGAAGCTCCGCCATCGAAAGATCTACCCGAAATGATAGCCCAATTTTTTACCTGGTATCAGAATTTTTCAGAACAAAGTTTTGGGAAAGTAGGAGAGGCGATGATTTTATCGGCTATTTCACATTTATATTTTGAAACTTTACATCCATTTGAAGATGGTAATGGACGTATAGGTCGTGCATTAGCTGAGAAATCTTTGGCCGAAAAACTGGAAATTCCTGTATTCATAAGTCTTTCTAAAGCCATTGAGAAAAATAAAAAGCAATATTATAATGAGCTTAAAAAAGCACAGCGAGACGCAGAAATTACAGATTGGATTAAATACTTCTTTAGTATTTTAAATAATGCTTTAGCAGATTCAAAACAAGTGGTTTTGTTTACCCTACAGAAAGTTAATTTTTTCGATAAATATAAAAATGACTTAAATGAAAGAGAATTAAAAGCCATCAACAAAATGCTGGAATATGGCATAGAGGGTTTTAAAGGAGGAATGACGGCAAAAAAATACATCTCCATCAACAAAACTTCAAAAGCCACTGCAACAAGGGACTTGCAGCATCTTTCTGATATTGGAGTTTTTAATAAAATGGGTGGAGGACGATCAATTTCTTATACTCTGAACTTTAATGAAACCAAATAAACTTTTTAAGTCTCAAATTTTAACGTTACCTCTAGGGTCGGGCTTTTCATACTCAATCTTTTTTGTAGGTAATTTTCAGTAGAATTTTTATTTTTTCTGTTCTACGAAAAAGGATTTCAAACAATTACTCCAATCCCTAACACAGTGATTCCCACACTGCAATTTTCACTTACGGATATTATCACAAAAATCACACACAAAAAGAGACTCTTCTCAAAGTCTCTTCTATTTTACCGATATGTCAAAGCATAAAAAAGGGAATGTTCACCTTAATTTTAGAACGCCATTTTAATTATAACTATTCTCATGGATATTAAAGCTTCAACAATATTCATCAAAACTATCACCACCTGTCCACTCAAGTCCTTGAAGTATAGTGAATTGTTTTTCTGCACCAATTTTTTCAAAAAAAGACCCGAGATTATCATGAAAGAAAACATTGTCCTCAAAGTTAACTTCAGCAATAGCATAAGGTTTTATTGGATTTTCTTCATTACTTCTGCACAACACCCACAATGTTTGTTCATCTTCTGAAACTGCAAAATTCTCAACTATAAAACTGATGTATTTGTTTTTAGAGAAAATAGACCCAATTTTTAAATTAACGCAATAGGTAACAATCGGCTTTTCGTAATTTCCTACTGGACAGCATGGAAATTCACTAAGTGCTTTCCAATTTTTAAGATTTTGAAAAGCATTATTAGTTAGTGATTTTTTATATAGCGTTTCATCTTCAGCATGCTCATGTATTAAACTCGAATGAAGATTTTCGGAAAATGTATTTTCAATGTCTAGATTTGTAGTTTCAACTACACTTTGATTATTAACATTCTCATGTAATTCGCCTAGAAATTCATCTTCAAATTTAAAATTCTGTGCAATTTGAGGTTTATTTGAGCTAAATAATTCCTTTAATCTGTCATCATTTTCGTTGGCTTTTTTGGAACTGATTGACGTACTTCGCTTATAAATCCATTCTCCCAATGATCCTCCCTGTAATGTTTTATTACTATTTGCCCAAGCCAGCAATTTTTCTTTGCTTACTTTCGCTTCTTCAATACTTACTGTACACATCCATTTATAATTTGGTTCAGGAAATAGATCTCTGAATTTTGACGGATTTTCAAGAAAAGCTTCCACGCTTCCACAGATAATTTCAATTCGTTTAGCTGTAATAGGATTGAGTAGAATATTTTCTAATTTAGTGACCCAACGAAGATTTTCCGGACGATTGTTTTGCTTGTTGGTATCTATATGATCAACTACATGTTCTTTCGTTGGTGGTTCGCCATGAAATGCGGTGGTAACAATTCTGTGAATACGAACAGAAGCTATTTCTAAATATCCAGTTTCTTTGTTGAGTTTGCCAAAAGTCCACTTATTATCAGTCGGTCGAGCTCGTTTATCGAGAGGAGTGTATCGTAATACAGAACCATTATCTCGAACACAATAATGTTCATTTTTATAATGGCACTCTTTGGTAACATTGTAATTTTCTAATAAGTTTTCCATAGGAATTACATTTGGGTTGGTACAATATCAATTTGATGTCCTATAACAAATGCAATTCTGGAAAGAATATCCAGTCCAACGGAATATTTTCCTTTTTCAATCCTGCTGAGATTTGCAGCGTCTACATTCGCTAGCTTTGCTAAATCCTTTGCTTCTATTCCTTTCGCTTCACGAATTTCACGAATTTTGTTTCCTATTCGAGTTCTTTCTCCCTGTCTGTCTCCGGAACTCAGTCCCATGAATGTGATGCCAATTAACATTAAATCACGCCAAATACTATTGGCCATGATTTCTTTGTCTTCAGAGAAATTTTTGTCAAAAACAGACTCTACTTGGCGTAATTGATAATTACGTGTAGTTTCATCAGTGTAAATACCAATTCGAGTAAGTAAAGAGAAAATTTCTCCATCCGGCGCAATGACTTCAAGTATTTTGTCATCAATAATCTTTGCTTTTGACTTAAATTCAGTAGCCAAAAACTTCTTAAGTTCTTTGTTCATAATATAAACGCCGTATTTTTTGTGTTGCCGCCACTTTTTTAATTAAACAAATTTATACAAAATTTAACAATTGGCAAATATGCCAATTGTTAAATTTCCTGTACAAAGAAATTTTCAATTAGTGAAAAGTGAACAGCTTTAAGAAATATTATAAACACAAAAAAAGAGACTTTGGCAAGAGTCTCTCCAATATCTTTAAAACCATTTGTCATTTAACTATTAGTGTTGATAAAGCCCGAGTAAAACCATTAAAGGTTTAGCCAGCATAAGCGAAAACGAAGGGGTTCAACAGGGGTTTCATTTTAAATTTTTTCAAGCCCCAACGGAAACTTGCTTACTGCCTTCGTGTACTATTTAATCCAACTCATTGCTTTAGACGCGTAAATTCCCTTTGAACTTTGTTTTACGCCTTCAAAAAAGTCGTCAGGTAATGTCTTGACGATTTGCATAGCCCTTATCTTTGGATTTTCTCTAACTAAGGATTCTAGGGTTCTAATTTTTGGATAAGTGTAAATTTTGTCTTTTAGAGCTTTAGCTATTTCATCGTCACTTTTCGCTAATAAACTTTGGCCGAAATCCGTCAATTCTTTTTCTCTATTAATAATGTCCAAGTAATATAATTCTTTATTGAATCTGCTGCTGATTGCATGTTTGTCTATTGTAAAAAGCGGAATAATTTCTATGATATCTTTTACAGAACTTTTAGGGCAAAAACCCACTGTGTCTTTAGTGTCATAACTTACACTTCCTTGTAGACCACGACCTTTTTGGGGCTCAATTAGTCGATGTTTTATATCGAGATTTGAAAGCATAAACCAACTAATCAAGTTTTTTGCGTAAGCATCCCAAGTATTATCTTGATACTCCTGTTTAAAGATTGTTCTTAATGTCGCAACGATATCTACTTTCGTAATTTTTGATTGTTGAAGTTTCGAAAGTGCGATATATGGAGTGTAATTCTGAAATTTTGCGGTAATATAATCTATAAAGCCTCCCTTTGTTACTTCATCGACGTCTGATATAAACACAGCTTCTGAAATTTTACTTATTATACCAATATTTCTAGGTTCGATAAGGATATTATTTAGTGTTTCAGTACTTATGAATTTTGGATGTTTATCAAGTAAAGAATCCAAAGTCTCGCTTTTTTGTTTTTCAAATAACAGAAAAACTTCCAAACACAAATTAACTCCTTGTCGCAAGAGATAACTTTCCCCAATGATTGGAATTTTACTTGTTATAAGGTAATCGCGATAAATATCCCAATAAATATTATAGTTTGCTCCTGATCGAATAATCATTCTTTTGTGAAGTAATGATGCTATTGTTTGTCCGTCAATAACGTCACCAACTTCTGTCTCGTCAAAATTGGAACTTTCAAAAGCTCTTTTAGCGATGATTTGCAAAGCTTTTAGTTCATCTGCGTTTAGTCGTTCTTCGTCTTTTTTAAATAAGTCTTGAATATTCAAATTTGATTCTAGTAAATCTTCTTTCATCAGGCCCGATTGTATTTGGTCAAAGATATGGATGCACAACTTTTTGGTTAACCAAGGCAATCCTTGTGAACTTTCTTTAATTCTATCTTTAATACTTTTTTCTAGTGGACCAATTGAACCTTCGAGTTGCCTTATGACACCATCGATTTCCCTTTCTCCGAATTCATTCACTGTAAATTCGCGAGCTTGCTCCCGCGCTTGTTGCCAAATATGGTAAGATGGATCATCGCTTTGAATAAAAAAGTCAGATTTCCACGAAAAACCTATTATCAGATTTGGTTTTTTATCTGTCACATCGCTAAGAAATTTATAAAAAGTTTTGAAAAAATCTTTTTTCCGGAAGACATCCTCAAATTGGTCGAAGATTAATACTAAAAAGCGTTGCTCAATTTTTAGTATTTCAAGTAGAGCAATTACGCTCTCCGATGAGAGCAAATCAACATTTGAGTTAAATGCAATTTCTTTCGTGAACATATCTTTTTTAAGAAAATTATCTTGATATGCCTTTTGAATAAGTTTTTTAAAAGATAGTGCCACAAAGCTATCAGATGTTGCGCTACGTGTGTCGATGGCAATCGCATAAAATTTGTTACGATAATGTTTATTTGTAGTCCGGCCTTTGAGTTCCAACACGAGAGAGCTTTTTCCCCATCCAGATTTTCCATTCAAATAAAAAATTCGCTTTTTGGAGGTTCCATCCGAAATCTGCTTGAAAAAACTAAGTATTTTGATTCGTATTTCATCTCGCCCGACAAAGTGTTTTTTATCTGAAGATGCAGGGAGATAGTCATACCAATGTTCACTCTCTTGAACTTCTGAAATTGATTCAATAACTTGTTCGTCAGATATTACAGGCTTTTTACTTGGTTTTGCATCAAAAGATGAAATAGTATTCAAATTTGTAATCTCCTCAATTCTTTCTTTTAGCATTAAAATCTCATCATCCTGAACAAGTCTATTACTATCTTGCGCAGTTACAACAATTGCTTTCGTAGGAACCGCATTAGATTCATTAATCAAGTAAATGAAATAGTCGCCTTTGTAAGTGACGGCCAAAATTCTTTTTGCAATTATTAAATTATTCAAATGGTGAGTAGGTTCAAAAATCATTTTACCGTCCCGTAACATGTCGATAATTTCTCCAGGCTCAAAAAAGCTTAAATTTTTATATTTCGGTTTTGATTTAATTTCGCTGAGCAATGCGCCAGCTTGACTTTCAAGTTCTTGTGTTCTAAAAAAGTATCCTTTGTCAATTTCTTTATAATCAACATTGAATGCAAATTTTGATAGTTCATCGGAGGAAAATTTTTCTTTAGCTTTACATTCAACATACAACGTTTCTTTATTATGTTTGTGAGTTGCTACTAAGTCAATTTCCATTCCAGAATAATTAATATTTCCTCGGATTTCATACTGGTGTATATAAAGTATGTTTCTAATTAAAGCTTCAAAACAATTGCCTTTAGCTTTATTAGATGCACCATCTTCCAGTAAAATTCTAATCTCAGATTTCATAATAATTAATTTAACTCTAAATATAGCTGAATTTTCAGTACAATACTCAACGGCATAACCGCCAAATCCAAATATACGAATTGAGCCAATATAAAAATAAACAGTTGCGCCAATGTTTTTTTAATTTTATTAGAATCTGGTTTTTAGAATATTAAATTTATTATAAAAAAATATACGCAATTAAGGAATAGTTTTTATGTCTCCTTCTTTTGAAAAAGCTAGAACTCATTCCAATTTCAAAACTACATTACTCTCGTAGGTTTTCTCTGATTTTCTGTAGCAAATGTATGGCGTCAATCTCTTCATAAAAATCCGGAAAGCGGAGCTTCCCAAACCCACCACAAATAGATTTCAGGCTTCATCAATATTTTTTTTAACTGATTTCAAGGAATTGATTTCAGTTTTTTCGTGCTTTTCCTCCATGGTTACATCTGCATAGAAAAGTCAGAAACCTCACAAGATGCAAAGCAGTTCATTGAAATTTTATACTTCGTTCAGTCTTCTATTCTTCAAAAGAAAGAGGATTTAGAAAAAGTCAAAATTTCCTTCAAGCTGCAAATCACAGGTTTTAATTAATGTTTAAGTACGGGAAAAAAAGCCTCCGCCGTACTCGGAGCAAGACAGATGAATTACAATGTAGTCAACGAAATCAAACTAAGTTATTCAAGAAAAGGAAATGCAGAAAAAACAGTCATCAATTCTTATGAAGTATCAGAAGTATTCAGAGCGCATTTTGACAGTGACCAAATGGATTATAAAGAACATTTTTATGCGCTGTATCTAGACCAAAAAAACAAAGTTTTAGGCATCAAAAAAATATCCGAATGCGGAATTTCTTCTACCATGGTAGATGTCAGAATTGTGATGCAGGGCGCTTTGTTGTGCAACGCCAGTGCTATTGTGGTTTGTCATAATCATCCATCAGGAAGCTTGGCGCCCTCATCTGCAGATATTAATATGACCCAAAAGATGGAAGAAGCCGCAAAGGTTTTAGACTTCAATCTCCTCGATCATATTATACTGACGTCAGATTCATTTTTATCATTTCTCGATGAAGGGCTTTTATAAACAGCCCTTTCAGAAAAAATCAAAATCAAAATCAATTTCAATTTAAAATCAAAAAATATTATGCAGGCAATTAAAGAAAATCCAACAGTTTCAACTCCTAAAACGCAAAAAAAATCAGATACATTTATTGATAGAATTTTGGAAAACCTTGACCAGGTTAATGCACATGATTGGGAAATGTACAGCGATTTGAGCACAGTATATCCATCTAATTTATTTTCCGGGAACCGGTATCAGGGTTATAATATTTTAGCCTTGTATTTAGATACAATGATTAAGAAATTTTCATCAGCAAAATACGCAACTTTTAACAGCATTGTAAAAGCTGGCGGAAGATTAAAGAAAGGTTCAAAGGGATGTTTAATTGAATTTTTCACCTACATTTTTAAAGATAAGGAAACCGGAAAAACGGTAAAAAATGAAATGGTGGAAAAGATGAACGAGGAAGAAAAAAAGAAAATTGTGAAAGTTCCATGCGTAAGAAATTACACCGTTTTTAATTCTGAACAGATTGAAAATTTAAATGAAATAAAAATCGATTTCCACGAAGAAAAGGAGACAATTCCGGAAATTGTTGAATTAGAAAATTCTGAAATTTTTATTCATAATATTATCAAAAATGGAAATTTAGTTTTACGCTATTCCATAAATGAAATTGCTTATTATGCGCCTGCATCTGATTTTGTAATGCTTCCGAAAAAGCAATATTTTGTTTCGGGATCAAAATATTACAGTACGCTTTTTCACGAGGTGCTGCACTGGACTGGTCACTCGTCCAGACTCAACAGAAACCTGAAAGGACATGATGACAAAGAAAGCTATTCATTTGAAGAACTGATTGCCGAAATGGGTTCTATGTTGCTTTGTTTACAATTCGGAATTTCGGATGAATTTATTAATAGCGTAAGGTATTTAAAAAGTTGGGCAGGCTCAAACAAGGAAGATAGAGCAAGTAAAATAAGAGGTGCATTTGTAGAATCAAAAAGAGGTAAGAAGTATCTTGAAAATTTACAGTAGCTTGAGAAATATTTAGCAGCTTAACTAACCCTGATTTAGAAAAATCGGGGTTTCTTTTTCGGCGAATTTTGGATAAAATCCCCCGAAAAAGAAACAAGAAAGCGGAATAATTTTATGAATTATTATCCCTTTATTTATAAATTTATGCCTAAATTTAAGCGTAGAGAAAGGAAAGCAAGAGGAAACGAGGCTTTTATAGCCATCGTGCTGAATATCAATTATATAAATTTAATTATTATTTATTTAATGTCAAAAAACATGCCATTAAAAAATATAATATATTATAAATCAGATGAATAAAATTGTTTATATGGAAAAAAATGAGGGCAAAACAAAGAAAATTGTAGTTGGAGAGCTTACCCATATTAATCTTACTAATCTCAAGAAGATATATAAAATAACCTCGATGGACAGGCTCATTAATGAGCTTATCAGTTACAAAAATAACGACAGTAAAAAATTTGGTTTCGATAATGATTCTCTGAAAAAAGACATGGTTGAATTTCGGGGAAAATTAGATTCGAGAATTGATGGAGTTTATAAAAGACTAGGAAAGTACAATGATTTGTATTTCGGAAAAATAATAGACTTAAATGATAAGATGGATGATCTTTTTTCTTTACTAAATAAATCAAATGTCGGACAAGAAATTGAAGTAAAACAGAAAGATGAAGCTTCGGAAATTTCAACGAATTCGGTCAATGAAAAATTAAAAAATGATTTTGAAAACTTATCAAAATCTCACACGATTTTGGAGGAGGAAAATGAAAAACTACAGCGAACAATTAACTTATTGCAGTCTAAATTTCAAGCTAATAAAAATCCTTTTTCGAGTAAGTTTGAGGCGAGTTTGAGCAAAGATGAATTTGATAATATTTTTGATTAATGCATATTTCATTCACAAAACATGATCCGAGGATTTCAACAAGTTCAAAAGGTATTTTAGAATATCTTGATAAGGAAAATATTGGGAGAGAATCTGAGCTTGAAGATTTCCAGGAAAATGAAAATTTAGAGTTTTCGTTCGATGACGAGCAACTCGGAAATCAAAATTTATTTTTCATGAATGTTGAAAATGATGACGAAAAATTCTTTACGAAAGATGTAGCTTCCGATAAAATTGATGGCAACTTAAGTAACCGCTCAAAAGAGAATGAAAGCAAATTTTTTATGCTTAATATTTCGCCTGGAAAAGATGAAATTGAACATTTAAATGAATTAGTAAATCTCGAATTAAAATCTAAAGGAATTGGAGAAACAGAGAAAGAGATTTTGAACCAAACTGAAGAGGGTAAAAAATATTTAGAACTCATTAAAAATGATTTAATGCACCAATCTCTTCGCGAATATACGAGAGATTTGATGAAAAATTATGCAGAAAATTTTGACAGAAAAGTTTATACCAATCCGGAAAAATTACCCACTCAAAAAGAAGAAAAAGAAATCAATCAATTTGCAAAAAATGAATTAAAAAATCAGGGAATTTCTCCTGATGATTCCGGATATGCCGAAAAGTACCAAGAGCTTCGGGAGCAGAAAGCGACAGAATTAGGTAAAGATCTATCAGTAAGAAAAATGAATGAGAATGATCTCGTCTGGTTTGCCAAAGTTGAAGAAAAACGGACTTATAAAGGAAATGATAATTGGGTTATCGCCAACCGTAAAATTCAGAAACGGATTAACGAGCTTGGATATTCTACCCGTGAAGATGTAAAGAAGGAAATTGAAGATTTAAAGAAAAGTCTGTTTAAAGACCGAGTGACAGGAAAAGTTATCAGGGAAGGGTTGCGGAAAGGAGGACAGCAGTATCATGTACACGTTATTGTTTCCCGGTATGACAATTGTTCCAACAAGCGGCACAGAAAATCCATTTCTCCTTTGTCCAACCACCGAAGTGGAACTGTGGCCAATAAAAATATTGCAGTTGGCTTTAACCGAGATGAATTTTTTAAAAAAGCGGAACAGAGTTTTGATCAGAAATTTCAATTTCAAAGAACCCGTTCTTATGAAAAATTCAATCAGCAGAAAAAGGAGAGGAGGGCTTTGTTAAATCCAAACTTAAAAAAATCCAATGCTAAGTTGAAATCTGTTGGGAAGTCTCTCGCAGGTAAAATAGCAGCGCCGGTTAAACATGAAGTGCTTAAAAATTCCGGAATACAGGAATTAAGCAAATTAAATCTGATGAATGGAGTGAGTAGGGAACTGGGCTTTAGAATTCCTTTGAGTATCCCGAAATCTCCGATGCAGATGGTGTATAAGATTACAAGATCGACGGTTGGGAAGATTTTGGATGTGGGGAAGGGGTATTGAAAAGCGGTCTCAGTTATTTA
The DNA here is from genome assembly GCF_022811665.1 of Chryseobacterium oryzae. NCBI lineage: Bacteria > Pseudomonadati > Bacteroidota > Flavobacteriia > Flavobacteriales > Weeksellaceae > Chryseobacterium > Chryseobacterium oryzae. The sequence continues at coordinate 25,681 of NZ_CP094531.1, read as the reverse complement.
TTACATTTACCTGCAGTCTCTATTTTTTCATCTTACCACCAATTTTCCCCATTGCTGTCAAAACAGTCAGGACGAAACCGCCAACAGCGACAATAACTTCTCCTGTTTTAACCAAATTATCTCCCCAATTACGTTTAGTTTCATTTGTTTTTTTATCCCTTTCATCCCTAAAATTTTTCTTCTTTTTTAGTTCACCAGTAATATATACATCAGCATCAGTTTCATTTAAATTTTCTTCCTTAGCCACTTTTCTTAATAGTTCCCATTCTTCTGATGTTAATATTCCATCTTCCACACATTTTTTTACGGCATCTTTAAATCTTTCTGTCATTTTTTTAAATTAAATATTTTATAAGTAAGCGTATGTACCATCTTCTTTTACAAATGCTAATGCGACTTTGTCAGCATTAATTGAATCTCCGTTTTTCATCAGTTCATTGTAAGTTGCTTTAACAAGGGAGTAAGTTCCTTGAGTTCCAGCATAAGTATTCCCAGAATCAGTTTTAATATTATTTCTATTTAGATGATTAGCTAATTCAGGGCCTGACATAACCGTTCCTGTATTAGCCAGATGATTTGCTAAATCTTTGATAAAAGTTTTTTTCGGACTCATATTTTTAAAGAATTTCCAGATTTCACTTCGCTTTGAAGTTAAGGACGAAACGGAAGAGTTGGTTTTTAGTTAATTTTACGCCCTGTTATACTAAATTAGTGCAAGTTCTTTTATTAATTGAATTTCTATGCGATTTCAAAAAACAACCAAATATACGCAATTCCCTTAAAGGTGTTAATTTTATTTTAGGAAACTTAAATGATGGTCATATTCTGTCTGACTAAACTAAGAATTTTGTTATCAAGAAATAAACAATGAATGTTCTCAGTAGTAATAAATTCAAAATCCAATCTGCTTTCATCAAGTCTTTATTTGTTGTCGATACAGAAAATAATGCAGCAACTACATTGAAGATTAATGAAAGGCAATTTTTTGAAAAACTTCGTACTTTCATGCCTTTTTTTGAATGGGAAAAAAGTTTAAATAATTTTAAAATAGTTTACAGCTTAGTTTTGTATCATAAATTCAAACAGTGCCCTTCAGAACCTGAAATTTTGGTTAAACTGTTGTGGTTTGAAGGAGAAGAAAATGGTGCAAAAAAATGTTATATAAAAATTCAATTTTAAAGATGGTGAATTTATATTTGGACGATGTAAGAACATGTCCTGAAAATTATATTTTAGCTACCTCTTATGATGAATTTGTTGACTTTATTAAAAATAAGGAATTCCCAAATTTATTTCTTTTGACCATGATCTGGGATTAGGAAAAACAGGTTATGACTGTGCTAAATTTTTGGTTGAGTATTGTTTGGAAAAGCAACTCAATCTTCCAGGATTTTTTGTTCATAGCCAAAATCCAGTTGGCAAATTGAATATAGAATCACTTCTTAAAAATTTTCAAAAATTTCAAGACCCAGAAAAATAATTTTAGGTGGTCATTTTTTGACTAACTTAAAAATTATCTTTGATTTAAAATTAAACTATGGCCAAGAGACAGGAGACACTTTTAAGATTGACATATATTGTTAATTTTTTAAAATCAAAAAAAGATGGAGCAGATTATTTTGAAATAGCTAAACATTTGGAGGAACGAGCCTACAGAGAAGGTGAAGGGCAACTTCCATTTAGTGAAAAGACTTTTCAGCGTGACAGAAAAGTAATCGAAGAATTTTACAATGTTATTATTCAGTTTAAAAACTCAAATAAAAAATATCATATTGTTGATACTGATTCGGATGAAACTAATTCTACATTGTTATATAGCATTATTCTTATCAACGCTTACAAGCAAATTGGCAATCGTCAAGATGTAATTATCTTTGAAAAAAGACAAGCTTCCGGACTCTATAATTTCGATGGATTTGTCCATGCCATTCATAATTTAAAAAAGATTTCTTTTGAATATGTTCGACATTGGGAAAAAACGGGAAACAGGAAAGTGGTTGAGCCATATGCTTTGAAAGAATTTAGAAATCGGTGGTATTTACTGGCTGTTGATACACAAAAATCTAATTTTGAATTAAGAATTTTTGGACTAGATAGAATCACCAATTTAGAAATACACAATTCTCAATTTCGCAAGCAAGAATTTGATATTGAAAAGATGTTTGTGAATTCTTTTGGTATTGTTTCTACATTAAATATTGAGCCAACGATTATTGAACTTTCTTTTGAAACAGCTCAAAGGAAGTTTGTGAAGTCACTTCCAATTCATCACTCGCAAGAAGTATTGGTTGACAATGGAAGCGATTTTAAGATTCAGTTACAATTGGTTCCTACCTATGATTTTTACCAAGAATTGGCAACGCACGCGGAAAGACTTATAAAAATTGATCCTCCAAAAGTAAGAGATGAATACTTGAATTTTTTAAAGAAAGGAATAGAAAATTTACTATAAAAAACTAAGAATGGGAAAAGAAATTATTAATAATCAGAAGAAAATTTCAGGTCAGAATGATTTTACTTTTTTACGACAAATAAAGCAACTTATTGATTTTAATGAAGAAAAGGCGATTTTATCGGGAGAGAATTTTAATATTTTTTCCATTATGAGCATGGAGTCCGATGAAGTTTTTACACATTCTGCATTGATAGCTGAACTCTTAAATCCAAAGGGAAGTCATGGAATGGGAGGTGATTTTCTAAAAGCATTTTACGGGATTGTGCTTGAGGAAGAATTTACATTAAAATTGGATGAAGTGATTTGTGCAAAGGAAGAGCATATTGGTTTTAGAAACAAGGATCAGACTCTTGGTGGTAGATTGGATATTGTTTTAAAAGATTTCCAACAGAATGGTTTTGTAATTGAAAATAAAATCTACGCAGGAGAACAGGTAAATCAACTTTTAAGGTATAAAAACAAATATCCGGATGCAAAGTTATTATATCTTACTTTATACGCTGAAAGTAGTAGGCAGGTTAGTTCAGATGGTGTACAATATACTTCAATTTCGTATGAAAATGATATTAAAAATTGGATTGAAGAGTGTACAAAATTGTCTTTCAACAAGCCAATTATCAGGGAAACTTTGCAGCAATATTCAAACTTGATTAAAAAATTAACTCATCAAACAGCAAATAAAAAAATGAAAGAAAAAATTATTGAAATTATATCTGAAAATTTTGAAGCTTCACAAGAAATTTACAATAATTTTTTAGCAGCGTTAAGGCTTAAACAGTTAGAACTTTTAAATTTTACGTCTGAAAAATTTAATGAAGAAATGATTAAAAATTTGTGGGGTGATATTTCTTCGAAAGTCCATGAAAAGAAGGATTTGGATGTTCTTGAAATCAATTTTAAAAATGAACTTTGCATTCAATTTCGAATTAAGAATTTAAAAGACCCTTTGTTTTTAATAGGTTTAACGAACAAAGACCTTGATAGTAAATATTCCAATGCTTTAAACACACAATTTGGTTTCAAAGATGTAGACTGGAGAACAAATGAGTGGGTATTATTTAAACATGATTGCAAAAATTTTGGACAAACCAACTTTCAAAATGATCGACAAGTTTTAGAATATGTCCTAAAAATCATTAAATGTCTTCATTGGTTGGAAAATTAGTATTCAGGTTAGATTATAAATACTGAAAAAATCGGCTCAATTAGAAATAATAGAGCCGATTTTATTTTAATAGTTGATGATAAATAGTGTTTTTTCTAGTTTCTTAGCTTTCGTAACAGAGTCTAAAGTTCCTCGAGATTTGCCATCCCAAAACGCAAAAACAATATCGGAAGCTTCAATAATTTCTGTATTTCTATATAAGGCCGCAAGTCTACCATGCTTTTTATGATTGGGTTTATAAACAATCATATCAACTTGGAGTTCTGCAGCATACTTTTCCGCTAGTTTATCCGCGCCCAGTGCCCCACCCGAAACAATAGCATTTAGAAATGATTTATTTTCAATGAATTTATTAAGTGTTTTTTTCAAAAGGTCATAGTCGTTAAAATCTCGACCGCCTACTATTGCAATGTTCATATTTTAAATTTTCTACAAACGTAAAATAATGGTTGGTCAAAAGACGACCACTTAAATAGAGGTCATAAATTATCGTTAAAAATATGGGCAGGTTCTAATCATATTTTTACCAGATCCATTTCGCCTTTTGTTTTTTCTCTAAAGTATCCCTGTCAACTTCATCCATCAAATTATCTTCTGCATTAATGGCTGGATTATACCAGTCAAGTTTTTTCTCAGCCCATTCTATATATTCAATATTCTTAGAGTCATTCGATATTACATAATCAACATACTCACGAAGAATTAAAAATTTTTTCCATCTATGAGCATCATTATACAAAGAAATAAATTTACTGTATTCTTCATCTTTCAGTTTTTGCTTTTTCTCTTCAATTTTTCTTTTTCTTTCCTGCTCTTCTTCCTGAATTTTCCATCGCCTTCGATCTTCTAACATTTCTTGAAACTTAGTTTCAATTTTTATTAAAATTTTTTCAATCTGTTCTTCAATAGGGGATTTTTCAGTATCAACAAATTCAAGAGTATCGTATTTACCAAATTTAAGAGCTAATTTGCCATTTGCTATAAGCTCTCTGTCATTCCAACCATATTTATTAGGAGTTGATACTGCGTTGCTTTTCTCCCTGATATAGAATGACATATAATCTGCTTCACTCACTATGATTTTTAGTCCGTCATCATTTAATAAAACTTGATAGCCTAAAATTTTAAAATTCTTTATAAGATTATCGAGAATTCTAAGTGCTCGGAAAACATTTTTGGGAGTTACAATGATACTTGGTAAACCCCGATCTGTGCTAATCGTACCTTTGACTTGTTCATAAGAATTTGAAACTTTTTTAGTCTCCAAATTAGACTGAGCTTTAATTACAATTTCATCTGGTTTACTTAATCTAACACCTACTTTAAAGATTAAAGATGTGTTATTTCTTATTTTTTCTAGCGCAAGATTCCGGGAAGGATTTTCGTTTGAGTTATTACTTTTGGCTTCGTCAATATTAATCTTTATTTCTTTCTCCTCATTGGGTTTAGGCAGTGGAGTAACATTTAGTTTTTTCCCATATTGTACTTTTTGCCAATGTCCCACTGGAGGAATAGGAATCTCAAAATTTTTACAAATTTTGCGTAATCCATTATCAGACAGGTTAAACTCTTTTGCAAGTTTAGTCATCGGTGTTTTCCAAACCTTATCATAAAGTTCTTTGCGGGTAAGGGTGACTGAGTGTTTTCCTGTCATAATTTTGGTAAATTAACTTTATTCTACTATACGGTGGTATTTTTTTTCTTTTGTTATTGTAGTTTTAAAAAATTCCAACTTAATGTCTGTTTTTCTTTGTTGTACTTTCTGATAGCAACAAAATCTATTGTTTCTCCGTCTTTAAAATTATTTTTTTCAATTAAAGTTTTAGGAAAATAAACATCTTCTAGAAAGCCAAAACCTTTAGGATTAATTTTCATAATTCCAGTAATTGATTTTAAATTTTTATTTTTCATTGAATCATCAGTTCCTTTTTTGAGCGTATGTAATTTTGAAATATTTTCTACAGAAAATTGTGAAAACCGAACATTTAATACATCACCGACAAATATTTTTAACTTCGGATTTATTCTTTCGTGCTTGAAGTGGCTTGTTTTATCATCTGTTGTGATGAAATTGATAATATTTTTATCGTAATTAATATGAGATACAAATATGTTTTGTGATAAAATATTCGAAAATAAAATGGCATCTATTTCAGAGGTCTTGCTATTGTAGAAAGAGATATTTGAAGTAGTTTCTACAATTGAATTTAGTCTCTCAGAAATTAATAGATTAGTTACTTCTGCGGGCAATTTTTGTTGATTTTCTTCTTTTATTTTTTCTATTTTCAGCAATTCGCATTTGGCTTCTGCAAGCATATTTTTGCTTAAAAAATAATTTGCCATTCTAAGATATAATCCAGTTTTCATTTGTTCGACTCCTCTTCCCGATTTACAAGCTTGGCAAAGGCAAGATAGTTTTTCTTCTTCGGAATCTACAATTTGACTCATTAAATCCCAAACCCAAAATTCTGTAGCTTTTTTTTGAGCAAATGGCAGATAGCTTTTCTTCAACTCTTCTTTTTCTCCCATTGCTAAAAGCATTTGAGCTTTGAAATATATTAGGTAGATATAATCAGAATGCTCTTCTACAATCTCATCAATCTTTTGAACATTTGCCAGTACAACACTTTTTTCTATTTGATTTTCTTTATTGGGTATCAGTGCTTTGTAATATGCAGTATAAACCTGCTCTGCAATAGACATAACCATTCTACCATTGGGCAAAACTTCTTTTTCAAAATCTTCGGGTCTTAAATTTTCAAGATTCCACCAATTTACAAAAGATATATACTTATCTCTATTGGTTTTGAGAGCTTTATGTGCCGCTTTCAAAAGAAAGCTATAACTATCTGACGGCTTAGAATAATGAAAGTTTTTTGCAATGTCAATAATATTAAAAACCTCAGAGAATGGAATATTCTGAAGTTTTAATAATTGAAAAAGAAAAGCTCCTATTTTCCAAGAAATTGTATCAAAAAGCATTGTTTCATTTTCGGGAAGATTTAACTCTCTAACTTTAATAAGGTATAAAATAAAATTTTGAATATCTGATTTTTCAGCATGGTCTTTTAAAAACATCCAATATACCCAACTGATGTTTCTTTTAGCGTAAATATTATCTTGATTTTGCTCTAAATCTACCGTAGCCAATTCTAAAGCTTCTTGAAGTTTACCAGACTGTCTAAGTTCTTTAATTCGTTGAGATTGTAGCATATTCTGTAATTTTTTCTATTAATTTTATCAATTTTTCATCTTGTAGATGACCGGAAGTTTTTACCATTGCTGTTGTAAATTCTTTGGATTTTTTGAAACAGAACTGAATGCAAGACAATTTGTTAAAGGTTTCAAAATAATAGGCCACGTTATAATTTTCTATATTTTCTACAACATTGTAAATCTGTATTCCCAAATCTGTACAAGCAGCTGAAATGATAGAATAGATATCTTCTAGAAAAGCTTCTGAAGCCCGGTATGCAGATGGAAATTGCACTTGATTCGGTTTTATCAGGACTTCTTGTAATTTTTGAAACGTTTCATCGTTTCCGGCTGTAAGGATGAAGTCTTTCTCGTAAAATCCAGATAACTTATGGAATATTTGCGCAGATACTAATTTTTCAAAATATCTAAAAGTATATTTCTCACAGTATTCTTCAGAAATAATACTATCGATAATAAAATCTGAATCTTCAAGTTTTTCTAAAACATTCCAATACAACCAACTTTTGCATTTGTGGGCTGTCGCTTGATGAAATGGTGACGTCGGTACTTTTTCAAAATTTAAAGCGTTATTTGGCACTGATGACATACTTCCCACATTTGAAAATTTCAGGTTATAAAATTGTCCAAAATCAGGGAAATTAATTGCGTATAAAATTTCAGAAGCTCTTGTTGTTGCCGTATAAGACCATCGCAAAGGGTCTTTTGATAAACTTGCTCTTCCAGAATAATCTACAAAGACCTGCTTCCACTCTCCACCTTGCGCTTTATGACCTGTGATAGAGTAACCGTATTTTATCCGAATAGCATTGTAAAAATCATCTTTTTTTAGAAAATTTTTAAACTCCTCTGAATTAATTTTTGAATTTGGGTGAGCTTCTCTGAATCTCATTACCGTATTGATGTAAACCGCTTTCATTTCATCTGTTTTTAAATCTCTACTCGTACATTCTAACAGTGTTTCATTAATGTAAGCTTCAATATCTTCATCAAAATCAGGCAATCTCAAACTTACTTTTCTATAGGTAAGTTCTATTACTTTTTTCTTTTTCTCTCCATTTACATCTACAAAAATCGGAGCAGACTGTTTTACAATTGCATCTACATTCACTACCAAAGCAAATTCTCCATTGTAAATTTCTGTTTTGTATTTATGATAATTGTTATTTATGATTTGTACCAAATCTCCCACGGCAATATTTGGTGAATCTGGAAAATATTTTTCTCTAATTTCCTTGTTATACCAATAGTTTTGCGCGTTAGAGTAATTAATAATCACCCCACTGTCAAAATTCGGTTTAGGAAAAAGTGTACAATATTTTTCTACAATATTTTTGCTGTTGAAATTGTGACATGATTCTTCATCAAACTTAAACTTCAATTCTCGCTGAGTGGGATCATTTATGCAATTTCGTATAGACAGTGCATTATCTAGAATCAAATTATCTTTTTGCCTCATTATTTGCTTTAGAAACACTTCTCTTACTGAGAGTGTCTTTTCCGCAAAAAAAGAAGTTTCTAATGCCCAGGAATTATTATCTCCAACTGGCGCTAACTGCGCAGGATCACCGACGAAAATTATTTTGTTATTAGTATTATTATGTAGCTGAGCAAACGTTAGCAAATCGTTCAATAAAATATTAGAGCCAAATGTAAAAAGTTCGTTTTTATTTTCTCTGGAAGAAATCATGGAGGCTTCATCTACAATAATGATCGTGTTTTGTTCTAACTTGACTACCGGAAAATAATATTGAAAGGAATGTTCCGCAAAATCTTCTTTATCAGAATTGATAGTCTTTAAATTATCAAAATCATAAATAGTTGAATGGATCGTTTTGCCATATCCTGTTTTATTTCTCAAAATCTTGGCAGCTCTACCTGTTGGTGCGCAGACCACAAATCTCTTTTTATTTGCATTTAAGGCATCGATAACTCCTTTTATCAAAGTAGTTTTTCCGGTTCCGGCATAACCTTTTACTAAAAATGCAGAGTCATCGCTTTCCAAAAAATCTTCTAAATTTTGGATGACGTTTTCCTGATCGGCATTGAGCGTAATCTGAAAAAAAGATTTAATATCCATATTGACCTAAATTAAATGGTTTTCCAAAAAATGTTTGACTATTTCTTTCGAATGAAAATTAAGTGATGCACAGATACCATTTATTCTGGTCACTTTAAGATCACCATCAAGCAGCTTTGTCTTTCCTTCCTCATTTGAACAGAGATATTGATTATGAGTTGAAACAATATTTAATTTAAACCAAAGATTGTCGTCTCCTTCTAGAACAAATCGATCTCCAGTTTTTAGGGTTGGAGATGATATCCTCTTTACATTACCATATAATGATCTGTTGATTTTTAGGTTTAGATATGACATGCTTTTGGTTTTTAAATTAGTAATATTTATTTGCAAAGCAAAGTTGAAAAGTTGAAGACCTTTATTTGCAATGATAGTTATTCTTTCATCTCATTGGTTAATTTTTCCATTATCTCAATGATTATTTCTAACTCATTTTGATCAAAATGATCTTTGCTTCCATGTATAAACTTGTTTCTTTTTTCTGTTACTTTTGCCAGCTTTACAATTAAAATATTTTCATAATCACATAATCCAAAATAATCGACAATTATACATGCAAGAGAGTTAAAAAAAGATGGCTTATCATTTACATTATTAGGTACGAATATTTTATGATCGGTAATATTGAAATTGTTTTTATTATAACTATATCTAATTACATTACTTTTTTCAAGACCTAGGTAATAGGCATAATCTTCAGTGTCATATTTGAGATAGTATTCATTTTTAAAATGCTCTAAAAAATTAAAACAATTTAAATAAACAATATCTATTGTTGATTTATCTATTAGTTCTAGTTTTTTTGCAGATGCTTTTATAATTTCTGTTTGTTTCAATGTCAATTTCAAAAAACCATCAAATTCCGTTTCATCAATAGAATCCTTGTTTAAGATGTTAGATGAAATTTTGTTTAATAAATTGAATACTCTTTTCAAAAACCTTCTTTGGTTTGCTTTATATAACTCATAGATGAAAGACCGAATAATTTCTTCTGTAAATTTTGATTCCACACTATTTTCTGGTGATTCTTTAACAATAAATCCGTCTGCACCAGCATTTTGTAAAGCTTGTAAATTCCAGATTTTATTGGTTGCTGAAAAGATAATCACTTGAATTCCTGGATTGATTTTCTTTATTTCTTTTAAAATTTTCAAACCTGTAACTTCTGAAATATCATCAGTAAAGTCATTTTCATGCAAACGGAAATCAAGAATTACAATGTCTGTATCTTGTTCTTTTATTTTATTCAATGAAAGATTGATGATTTCTTCTTGTGATTTATCTTTTAATTCATCACCCAAATAATCAAATTCTTGCACTTCGTTTATATCAACTAAAATTTTACAAAAAATCTCATACCAACCCTTATCTGCTTCGTCATCAATATAAAGAATTTTTGAATCTTGTAAGTGTTTAATTTTGAGTTCATTTTCTTCAATTTTAGGAATATCACTTATAGGAAAAATACTTTGTAAATATTTGAAGTACAATTGATTTTCAACTTTGTTTTCAATCTTCTCAATATCTTTATCTGTAGCTCCTATCGTATTAGACCAGCGATAAATTGCCCATTCGTTAGCGATGGAATGATGAGTTTTGTAGCTTGTAGAAGGTTTTAGATTTACATTTTTCAAAGCATTAAGATAATCTCTCGACGAGAAGTCTTTTAAATCCAACCTCTTTAAAAATGCGGTTATCTTTTCATAATTAAAATGTACATAATGTACATTGGGGCATTTAAGAAAATTCGAATAATCACAATGCTGAAAAAATGATGAAGTTGATTCAGTTCCGAGAAGCACAATTGCAAATGGCTTTTCCTTTTTTATTAAATGGAAATACCAGAAGAGAGCAAATTCTATCCCGTCGTAACTCATATAATTGGAAGAATCAAAAACAGTAGGAATTAAAAGCACATCAAAAGAATCAGCATCATATTCAAATTTGGAAGGTAAATATTTGTTAATCTGTTCTTTGCTAAATGTTTGTATTTTGATTGATTCTTCGTTGCTCATACTGTTAAGTAAGGCAATTTCAAATCTATCTTCAAATCCTGACTTCTGATGAAAATAAATAGTTTTCATACTTTAATATTTTTCTATTAATTTTTCTATTTGAGATTTTAAAACTTCTATTTTAATTTCTTCTTTACCAATTTTATTTTGAATCCATTGCGTTAATTTACTTTTATCGACCGCAAGTTCCGGTTCATTTATTCTAGTGTAAATTATATCTTCAATTTCGTCTAAATCATCATTGTTAAGTGTTTGATTGTCGAGTTTATCAAAAAGATATTTTATTATTCTGTTTTGTAATTCTAGTAATGAATTTAATAAGTATCGTGTTCCGTAAATTAAAAGAGGAATATTAATAGATTTTTGCTCTAAAAATAGATTTAAATTATTATACATATCCCCACTATCTACATTACCTGTATACACTTGTTTATCGATCAATAGATTATTCTTAAGACCGCCACTAAAATAAACAAACGGTATATTTTTTCTCAAAAATGACTCTTTTACCAGATCACTTTTAATCCTTCTATTTGGAAAGTTGTAAGATTTGTGAAAAAGAATACAAGTAGCATCTTTGAAATTATCATGAATATATTGATCAATTTCTTCATCCGAACAATCAAAAATTGCTTCTTTGAGAAATGAATTATTTATACCTTCACTAAAATACTCAAGCATTCGACCTTTTCTGTCTTCAAATAGATAAATCATTTTATATGGTTTTATATAGTTTTAATATATGTTTGAGTCCTCCAATTTTATAATCTAATTCTGAAATAATATTTTTAGAAATTACATTTTGTTTATTTTTAATTTCGACCACGGTATTGTCATCTAAACACGTGATTCGGTAATTCTTTTTATTATCCAATTCTGTTTCAATTTCCCAATCAGCAACACAAAATAAATTCTTTTTGGTTTTATCAAAATCTCCTTGCTGACCCATAATTTTAAGACTATCTGGGGCATATGACATATAACTATTTTTGTGGAAAATTTCAAATTGATAAAAACCATCTCGATCCACTAAGTCAAAGGATACCTCGTTCGATTTCGCTTTATTTATATTAATCCACTCTATAATTTGTATTATAGCATGGAAAAACAAGTTAGTATCGATATAAGTATTTAAAGTTTGTCCTATATTTCTGAATCCATCCAAGTACTTTGGCTTTACATCTTTTGATAATCTGGTTTTAATTAGTTCTTTAATCCTATTGAAAAAATTAAAGTCACTCACATCAGTTCTAAATTCTATAACATTTTTAAACTGATTGATAAATATTTCGAATGACTCTCCGTTTATCTCAGCAGTATATGGATGAATGTTCGGATGAATTTCGCACCAATCTTTTATATCACACCAAGTGTAGTTTATGTTTTCATTGTAATTTTTCCAACATGGATATCTATTACCATTATTATCTTCTGTCAAAAACAAAAAATTTCTAATATTAGAATATGTCAAAAAATTAATATTAACTTTTGCGTTTTTTGGCAACAGTTCCTTCGCATAAAGTATATAATCCGGATAATTAAACTCTTGATTTGGATCTGGCTTATGTGTAAACCATTTTAGGTCATCATTTTTACTAAAACCATTTAGGAAACTTACCATGGATTTAGGATCATGTTTATTTATGAAAGTTTCAGCCTGTTTATTTTTATTATCTATAGTTGTCTTTCCCTCAATGCTCATCTCCAGTTTCTTAACTCTTTCCTCAAGATCTTTTCCAAAGACACCATCTTTTTTTATTTCCTCTTTCGCAAGCATTAATACTCGCTCTCGTTGAGCAGGTTTTAGTTTTTTATTTTCCAATAATTCTTGGATAAAGTCATATTTGTCTTTCGCCATTTTATACGGTTTTTGAATATAAGTTTATCGCTTCATCAATCCCATTTTCTTCCCAGACTGAAAGAATATTATCTATGTCAACATAATTTGAAGAAAGCTTGTCAAAACGTTCCTTTAGCTTTAAATAAGTAGAGTTTTCAGTTCCTTTTACCATAGAGAGGTAATTCAGTTTCCCACCAATGACTGCTTCCATAAATTCCGGAGTCGGAACCACTTTTTTCACGTGAGATTTGTCTTTTATATACGATTGTAAAAACAGTGACAATCCTTTGACTGTACCATAAGATTCCCAATAGTACAACCACATTCTAAGTTGTTTTATATATTTTTGAGATACATTGACCTGTTTATTTACGGTAATTCCTGTAACTTCCTGCCTCATGATAGATTTCTGCAGACGAACTTTACTTTGATTAATAGTAAAGTACTGTTCAGATATAATACGTTCCATTTCTTTACGAAACTCGCCATCTTTTTGATATACATTGTGCATTGAGCTAAATGTAACATCATCGGCATAGCGGCTATATCTTAAACCAAATCTATTTGCGAGACCAGTTAATCTACGGTCTAATCTTTCGCAAATAATATTGCTGAGTATGGGAGATGTGGGTGAACCTTGCGGGAGCACTCTTTTTACTGTTTTTATAATATTTCCATCTAACTCCCGTTCCACGAGGGTGTTTTCACAAGCTAACCATGCAATATAATTACCGATTTCTTCGGTTCCTTTTTCTTTCTTAAAATTGAATGGTGGATAGCTCAAACGGTTTAGAACTCTTCCAATCTCAATGCTTGGAAAGAAGTCTTTTAAGTCAATATTGAAAATATAATTGTTGTTACAGTGAAGTTTAGCATTATCCACCACAGATTTTCCTTCTACAAAACCATTGGCATTTTCATGAACAGTGTAAACACATTGCAAAATCAAATTGATGCATCTTAATACCATCTTAAGTTCTGGCTTCGGGGCATGAATAGTCCTGGTACCACCATTTTTTTTGCGTATAGTAAATGTTTTGTATCTCTTTTTTGAATCAGGATGTGCAAGTGTTCTCAATTCAAACTGTGAAATCTGATAGACTGTTTTTGGATACAAAATTCTTTGGCAGTAGTTCAAAAGGACACAAAATCCGAACGACGTATTTACTACCCCGAAAAATTCAACTATCTTTTTTTTCTGCTCTATCGTAATTTCTTTTGTATCCATATCATTTGAGTCATTCTCTGAAGCCTGTTTCTGTTTTCTTTATCTATTCAATTATAAAAAAAATAAGTGAGGGTTTTTACTAATATCAGTTTTTGGGCGTAGACCCACGTTGAAATATATAATAATAAAATTCTATTGAAATAATAAATAAAATCTCAACTGAAGAAAATCGACAATAAATAATCACCTAACCTTTATTCCGAAAGTGCAAACTTTCGGAACACCTGCCGGTTTTTGGAAAAATCTCCAACAGCAGGCAAAATCAAAATCTTAAAACAGGCTTTTCAAAGAACTTTTTCTTGTTTATAGAGCAAAAATAAAACTCTTCTGTGCAGTATAAATGCACAAGATTGATTAGTTTACTTTATATTGTATAATCTTGTGTAAGATGAGTTATTTAATCTTATGCAATTTCTGCACTGTGGTAAATCTCTTCTACCAATTTAATGATTCGTGCAGATTTCTGATTCTCATCAAAAACCCCGAAAACGCCTTGGTCATCAAAATCTGTAAATGGAGATTGTGTAAGCATATGTTTTTCTAAAACACCATTTTTATTAAGATAATCGATTATCTTCTGTACAAATAAAATCTGATTGGCATTTAGATTTTCTTCCTGGATGAAGCTTGAGAAATGATGATTGGCAGCTTCTATATCCAGTCCTAAAACCCGGCGTACAAATATTCCTAAGGATTTCGTTCCATATTCTTTTTCAATTTCTTCAGTATAAAACTTTTCATAGGTGAGAAATTCTTCTAACGAATTCAAATCGCGCGAAGAAATAGGAATGCCCCGGTATATTTTATCAATAACCAGATGATTTTTATTTTTTCGGATAAAGTTTTCTACCCTGTCTTTGTAGCTTTGCAGCGTAGTGTAGTTTTCCAATAGATCGCGCTCTTGTATGTAGTCAGGGTTCAATTCGTCTTTGAAGTTTGAGTATACAATAGGCTCTTTAGAATCATCCTTTAGCAGATGAATCAGACCTCGAAGATCTTCCCTTATTTTTTCTAGGTTCTTAAGATTGACCGTGCTCCAAAATTCTTCCGAAACAATTGTGTCTACTGTATTTTCTTTGACTTTAACTGAAGTAATATTCTTTTTTTTCTGAAGTAACGTTCCCACACGTCTAATGTTCTCAATAAGATTGATTTGCTTTTTAGAAGCATTCAGAATTGCAAACTGAAGATGATAGATAATAAGATCAAATTTCTTAGCCAGTTCGTCTTTATCTTCGGTATAAGATACTAAATGCGAAAGATGGTTTTCAATTTCTATTATTGAAGTATTAGTAAGATGTTCCCAGGCTTTTTTATCCTTGTATTTCATCACAAATTCCCAGTGTTTTCTTACTTCAAAACGACTTTCATCAAGTTTCAGTATTTTTTTATGCAAATCATCGGCATACATATCCGCAAAATCCAGATCTTCCTGAGTGGATTCGGGATTGGTTCTGATACTTTGAACAACGTCCAACTGTGCTGTAAAAAGCTGTTGCTGCAAAGATTTTGATCTTGTCGCAATCGTACCTTCAGGGAATTCATCAAAAAATTCGAAATTACCACAGATGTCGAAGATCAGAAAAAACTCTTTATCTCTTCCTGCTCCAAATAGGTCCGGGCAAAGACGTGTACCCCGACCAATCATTTGCCAGTATTTTGAATAGGACTTTACTTCTTTGAAGAAAACTAGATTCACAACTCTTGGAGCATCAACCCCTGTGTCCATCATATCTACAGAGACAGCAATTTGCGGATCTTTATCATCACCTTTGTCAAAACAGAATTTTTCTAAAAGATCCTGGGCTTTGTCTTCGTAGTTATCAATAACCCGCAGAAATTTTCCTTGGTATTCCGGATAATTTTTATTGAATCTTTCTTCTATAAAAAGGGCGTGTTTATGATTTTTAGCGAAAATAATCGTTTTTCCTAATTTGTCACCTTCCTCTACGTGAAGACCATTTGTCATCAGGTAATCCAGTACCAAATCTACGGTGTCTGTATTGAAAAGGAAACTGTTGATTTTGCTTTTCCCAATTACCGGATTATCATCATCCTCTTCCGAGGCAGCATCAATACCGAAAAGATCATCAAAATGCTTTTTATCCTTATCGCTCAGTTCTTTGTATTTTATGCCTTCTCTGGGGAATTTTACAGGTACTGTAAATGCTTTTGGTGGCACCAGATAATTGCTGTTTACAGCTTCATCCAATTCATAAGAAAACGTGGGATTATCATCTTCAATCTCAAAAAGATGATAGGTATTGATGTCGATGTCTTTCTTCGGGGTGGCCGTTAAACCAATCAGAATCGAGTCAAAATAATCAAAGATTGCCTGGTATTTTTGATACACAGACCGGTGTGCTTCATCAATAATAATTAAATCAAAATGTCCTACCCCATACATTTTCTGTTCATCTACTTTTGATGCATCAATCCGGTTCAGAATGGTGGGATAAGTAGAAAACACCACGCGGGCGTGCTGATCTTCTTTTTCCTTAGTTAAATCTATAGCAGACAAATGAGGCAGATGCTCTTTAAAAGCATTTTTGGCCTGTGTTACCAATGCATTACGGTCTGCAAGAAACAGAATTCTTTTTGCCCAGTTGCATTTGGTCATCATATCTACAATGGCAGCGGCTGTTCTTGTTTTTCCGCTTCCGGTAGCCATCACTAATAAAGCTTTTCGATTTTTACCGAGTAAATTGTTGTTTTTTTCAGTAACCATTGCTTCGGCAACTCTTTGAATGGCCTGCAACTGATAAGGTCTACCCACAATGTCAGTATTCACCTGAAAAGAACGAAGATCCATTCTTTCTTCTCTACGCCTGATCAATGACTGAAGCTCTTCTTTTTTATAAAAGCCATATACTTTTCTCGGGATGTTGAATGTGTCGTCCCAAAGATAAGTATTAAAGCCGTTGGTATAAAAAATGAGTGGCCTTTGCCCAAATTCAGTTTCCAGGCAGTCAGCGTATAAGGAAGCCTGATGTCTTCCTTTAGTAGCATCACTCAATGTTTTCTTAGCTTCTACCACGGCAAGGGGCTTTCCGTCGTCATCCCACAAAACATAATCTGCATATCCAATTCCGGATGGATTGGTAGAGATCGGCATTCCGTGTAATTTATATTCAATGTTGATACCTGGTTCAAAATGGTCCCAACCTGCTTCTCTCAATAATAAGTCGATGAGAGTTTTACGGGTTTGAAGTTCAGAAGTGAGTTCTGGAACAGGCTCCTGATTTTGATATTCCTGAATTCTCTGCTCCTTTCTTTCTGCTACATTTCGCAGATGTTCTTCAACCTGAGCCTTTAAACGGTTATTTTCTTCCAGTAAAAACTCCTGCTCCTTAGCTGCTTTTTCAGCATCTTTTCTTTGCTGCTCAAATTTAGCAGAAAGTTCTTCCAGTTGTCTCGTAGATTTATCATCAATATCGCCATAAGGGATCAATCCTTCACGAAATTCCGGAATATCAGGATCTTCTTCACTATAATATTTACTTACCCAGGACAGAAAACGAAACGTATTCTTTAAGCATTGCAATGCGTCTAAAGCCCGGATTTTTTTTCCGTGTGCCGCATCATTTCCAAAACGGCGAACGATGTCGAGCTCTGCCGACATACTTGGTTTGATAATTCCTTTGAAAGCATCATTCAATAGTAATGAAGCCAGTTTGGTATCATAAGGAAATTCCAGATCTTCATCATTTTTGTACAACCAAAACAGTGTTTTCTCCAGGGTACTTCTGCATAACAGCGCTGCATAACGAGGTGCCGTGAAGGTGTGAAGTTCAGCCTCAGTAATCTCTTCGAAGAGCGAGGGAAATTCTTTTTGAAGAAATGTAAAATTGGTCATATCCTAAAGGTGTGAAAAGCTAAAATTAACAATAAAATTTGGGATGTACAAGCCAATTAAAGCATTGCGTGCAGGTAATTAGCAGTATCTTCCAGACCTACTTTTCTCATACTTTCTAAAACCTGATACTCATCCATGGCGGGATTTCTTTTATTGAGAACCATTTCTTTGAATGCTTTGATGGCGATATCTTGGTTCAAGTCGATAATATCGGTTAAGAAATCGTCTGCAGACTTTGCAGAAAGCCCGAAGGTTGATAAGTATTCTGCCGGAAAATCTCTCAGATTATTGGTCACAATAACATTGGCGTTACTTTTTATAGCTGCTGCCAGAACGTGACGGTCATCCACATCTTTCATTTCCAGATTTGCAATCAACGGCTCATAGTTCTGAACCAGCGCATCAGGAAAAGCAGAGTTTACACGTTTGATTCTTTTTTCAGCTTCCTTTTCATCAATATCTTTTTCCAGCATTACTCTTTTCCATTCGCCAAAGATACCTTCACTCCATTTTGGGGTGTAGAGATCATAGTGTGCAAACCAAAGTAACAAATCACGAATGATGATGGGATAGATTACATTCGTGTCTAAGATTGCTTTAAATTTTACACTATGTATCATACAAACCGTCTTCTTCGTCTGCGTTCATCATATCGATCAGATGTTTCTTCTGTTCCTGTTTCATTTGATTTTGATAGCGGATGACATCTTCAAATTTTATTCTTCGGTGCTTGCCCACTTTGGTAAATTCTATTGATCCTTCTTCCAGTAGTTTTACCAAATGTGGTCTTGAACATCCTAAAATCTCAGCTGCTTTTTGAGTGGTTACTTCCGTTGCTACAGGAACTATAGAAATGGGTTTTCCTTCGCTCATTGCCTTCAAAATGTCACCTAACAATTGTAATGCGCGTGAAGGTAAAATAATTTTATCCTGAGTTTCTTCAATCTCAATTTCTGTTTCTTCTTTGTCTATGTGCGCCAGTGCAGCTGCCAATGCGGCATAAGAAAGCTTGGCAGATTTCTGCTCTACCTTGGTTGGTTTTTTTAATATATCTAAGGCTTCCATACGAATGTATTATTTTTATCTATACAAATATAAACGAAATAAACGAAAATTCAATTATTTTCTGTAAAAACTATTTAAGGATATAAATTTTTCAAACTATGGAAAACTCTTGCGACTTTTTACTGTGTATTTTTAGCAATCTGCTTTAAACTTTCTGTAATCGTTTCGAAATCTATCTTGTTCACGGTATATTCCAGGTTTCCAAGATTTGGCATATTGTAAATGACCTTTGACTGAAGATCTGAAATATCACTGCGGACGCCGTCGGTACTTTTCTCAATGGCTTTGGCTGTTGCTATTAACTTCTCAGATTGCTCTTCTGTATCATTCATTTTACCGGAAATGATCTCTACAACTTCTTCGATATTCTCAATTTTTTTATTGAGACTGACAAGTTCATTGAGGATGGATTTTAATAATTCTTCTGTCATTGGTGTTTATTTAAAAGATTCCTGCAGCAAACTCTGGAAAAGCTCTTCACTTTTTGCCAAACTTTCCTGCGCCATTTGTTTTTGGGCTTCTATTTTTTCGATGCGTTCGGCGAATTGGTTTTGGAGAGTGATTGGAGGATACGGAAAAATTATATTATTTAGAACTCCAGTATTCATATGAGTAAACGCACCTTCAGAACCTGTTTTTAATCTACTTATCTTTTCTTTAAAATATGTCATTAAGGAAACAAAATATATTGGAAGTAATAAATCTTTGTTCAATCTTAATCTTATAAGGTTTGTACTAATAATTGAATTATCAAACAATGTATTTACAACGCACATTTTTCCGACGGTTCCTGCCCTTGAAATAATTATATCATTATTTATTACTGAATAGGAACTTAGAGCATCATATTTCTCTTCGGTAATCCACAAATTAATGTTATCAACTAATTTTCCATTTTTGCTAATGTTATCCATATTCCAAACAGGAATTCCTGATTCAACAAATTCTTCTTTTTTTAAAGCTCCTCCAAATGGACCACATTTAGTGCCCTCTTTTTGAGAGATATAGAATTTTTCTAATTTTTCTAAAACAAACCCCTTCTCATTCCTCACAGGATCACCGAACATATCAATGAAAAGCGATTGCGTGAGCTGATCGTATTTTTCTATGAGCTGTTGGTTGTAGGTAATGATTTCCTGGGCTTTGTCGAGCTTGGTTGCGATGGCTTTTTGGATGTCAAGTGTAGGAATTGGGATTTGCATTGATCTTAATTCAGCACCATTAACGTGCGGAATTGTAGCTCCCGTTCTTTTTGATTTAATCAAGTCAAATTTAGAATCCAAATACTGATATACAAAAGCAGGATTAATTTTATCCTTAAATGAACTATTTACTTTAAGTTGAGCAAGCGTACTTCCAATTGTTCCTGAGAGATTAAATCCAACTAATCCAGCATTTGCTCCATCCCAAGCAATTAAGATATCACTTTCGTTAACTTGTATTCCTACTTCATTTGTTTTTTGTCTATATTTTTTTGAATGGAGATTCTCAATAGTAACATAATTAAATTTTCCATTATCGTCTTCAATAACTTTTTTACCTTTTTTTATAGTAAAAATATCACCTAGTTTCACTCTCTCCATTATCCCAACAATTTTTCAAGTTCAGCAATGGCGTTTTGTCTTTTGGCATCTATGGTTTTGATGTCGGCAATCAGCGTGCTTGGTTTTTCGTATTGCACTTCTTCATACACAGTTTCTTTGTACCGGTTGATACTCAAATCATAATCATTGGCAATGATATCAGCTTTTGAAACTAAGAAAGATTGCTGTGTTCGATCTGTATAATTGTCAGTTGATTGTTGTTGGCTGATGGTGCTCCAATCCAAAAGTATGTTTGGGATATCGCATTTTCCTGCAGTTTCCATTAAAATATTTTCCGGTTCTGTAAAAGATTGTTCCAGCGCATCTTCGGATATTAACAGATTTCGTTTATCATCCAGACTGTAACCGTCGGCTTTCATATCGTAAAACCAAACATTTTCTGTACCTCCGGAATTGGTTTTGGTAAACAGTAAAATAGCGGTACTTACCCCTGCATAAGGTTTGAAGACACCACTTGGCATCGAGATTACACCCTGCAACTGTTGATTTTCTACCAATTCTTTACGGATGCTTTTGTGTGCACCGGAACTTCCGAACAGCACACCATCCGGAACAATCACTGCAGCACGACCGCCAAGTTTAAGATTTCTTAAAATTAATGAAAGGAATAAAAGTTCTGTTTTCTTGGTCTTAGTTATCTGGAGGAGACTTTTTTCCACTTCATCATAATCTAAAGCCCCTTTGAATGGTGGATTTGCCAATACCAGAGAATATTTGCCGGTAATGCTGTTGCTTTCTGCCAAAGCACTTCCACCTATCAGATTGGGCGTTTCTATCCCGTGAAGCTGAAGATTCATTGCTGCAATCCGCATCATCGAAGGATCAATCTCGATTCCATTGAACATTTTTTTGTTAAAGTGCTCACGAAAATCTTTTTCTAAAAACCAATTATTTTGTGTTTCTCTGATATATTCACTGGCTGCTACCAAAAAACCGGCAGTTCCCAATGAAGGGTCACATATTACATCATCTTTTTGAGGTTCCATCAGCTCTACCATCATCCGGATAATATGCCTAGGTGTACGAAACTGTCCGTTGGTACCTGCTTCTGCAATTTTGCTCAGCATATATTCGTACAGATCACCTTTAGTATCTTTTTTATCCAAAGGCAGTTTATCGATCTGCTGTACTACTTTATCCAAAACCTTTGGTGTAGGAACCATAAAAGTAGCCCCTTTCATATATTCTGAAAACTTACCACCGTCTGCACCAATGGTTTTCATAAAATCGAAAGCTGTAAGATTATCGATATGCACTTGCGGGCGCGTGAAAAGCAGAAACATCGTTTCCGGATCTTTATCTTTGAAATGGCTCCAGCGAAGTTCTTTTTGATTTTCAGTATAAATGTCTTCTTTAAGTGAAGAACCTAATTGGTTTTTCTCTTTTTCGATGAGAATCTGTTTGTTATCTAACTGTTTAAGGAAAATAAGATAGGTAAACTGTTCTATGACAGTGAGAGGATTAGAAATCCCTCCTGTCCAGAAGTCGTTCCATATTTTGTCGATTTGGGATTTTAATTCGCCTGTGATCATTGATTATAATTATAAAAGGGTAAAAGTAAGCATTAAGAAACAGCCTTCCAACAATGTTCTGATGGAAAGCTGTTGTTATCATTTTTTTTAAATCTTGAAGATTTAATTTTCATGAAATTATTTTTCCTGTTACTCTAAGATTATAGAATCATACTCTTCTAAAAGATTAACTTCTTTGCCCGTAATTCCTGCAATATCTCCAGAAACGATGGAGAGGTTTTCTTTCATGATACTGATGTCTTTTTCACGTTTTGCCCAAAGTTTTTGGGTTACTTTTTTCTCGGCATCAAGCTGTGTAAGCATACCATCGTAAATTTCTAAAATTCGTTTTGTTTTTTGAGAAAACTCGCCACTTGTGAAATAGCTGTACAGAATTTCCATTTTATCGCCACGGTTTTCGTTGGCTATTTTTATTTTTTGAGTTTCTATTAAAATTTGACGAAGAACCACGACCAAAGATTTTACTTCCTGATAAGAACAAACCCAAATTCCATTAACTACATCAAATTTTTCAATGTTTTTGGGTAATGTTTCCGTAACCAAAACTGCGATTTCGGCTTTAGCATTCAGCTGATCCTGTTTTAATTTATCAAGCCATTTCTGATCAAAATTCTTGGTTCGCTTGGTTTCGTAAATGATCTTACCACAATTTTGAAGCATATCGTTATTTACCGTCTGCAATACATCTGCTCCTAAAGTTCCTTTCTGCACTTCATCAATCTTGTCCCATCTGAAGTTTTCCTGAAGAAAATCTTCCAAAGCCAATTCCAGCACTTCTCCCTGCAGTTGCATAGAGCCCTGTTCCTGTTTGCGTTTCATTTCTTCGGTGAGTTTCTTTTGGTCTTCCAACTGTTTTCTGAGTGTCGCCAGTTTCAGTTCGTTATCGTCTTCCAGTTGCTTTCTTATCCTTTCTTTTTCTTCAAGAATTTTGGCGTTCAGTTCTTTTTCAGTTTCTGCTTTAATGGCATCTCTCATTTCAGATTTTTCTCTTTCGAGTGCTGAAACTTGAGCTTCCAGTTTATTAAGAGTCTTCACTTTTTCTGATTTTTCAGCAAGCTCTTTCTGCAGCAAATCAATGCTTTCTCTGTTTTCTTCTTCAATAGACTTTTTCAGTTTTTCCGAAATCTCTTTCTCGGACTGTTTTTTAGCTTTTTCTAAACGTTCTGCAAAGAGCTCATTTTCTTCTTTTTTCTTTTTTTCGAACTCAAGTTTTTCTTTTTCAAACTGCTCTTTGTCAATAGCTACCTTTTCTTCTTGCCGCTTAGTTTTTTCCTGAAATTCTTGTCTGATGCGGTCTTCAATTTGATGTTTCAGTACATCATTTACGTCAATAGATTCTCCGCAATGAGGGCAAGCGATTGTAGTTGAATTTTTCATAATAATTACTTTTGTTTATATTAATGAAGCAAAAGTAAAATTCAACTATGCAGTGAATGTGCATAGTTGGAAAATTAATGATTAAACTCTATTAGTTCTGTAAATATTGGAAGATGATCTATTTTTCAAAAATCAATAGAATTGTCTAAACCGTATAAATTTTCCATGTTGTATTTATTGGAAGGTTAAAATTATTTTCTAAAAAATTTTCACCGTAAACCCTGAACAGTCTGTATAACATTTATACTAATCAGTAAACTTTATTCTGGTGACTCTTTCTTGAATTTTCCGAGCAAGCTGTGAGGGTTCCAATACACACATATTTTCACCATAAGAAAGAATTAAAGCCTCAAGTTCATAATTTAATTTAACCTCAAGATAAAGTATATTTTCTTTGATTTTCTGCGATCCGTGAATTGGTTTTGAATTAATGTAAGGAATAATATTCTGTGAAAGCTCAATTTTTATATTCACGGCTTTTTTTGATTCATCATTACTAACTCCGATAATATCTTCGAAATAATCCATGAAATCAATTTCGCAATTTTTAAATTTTTGCTGAGATAATTTAAGCTCGACAATGCGATCTAAAGCTAAATTTTGAATTTTTTCAAACTCGTGATTATAGCCAAATAAAAACCAACGGTTGTTATATTGTTTCAAGTAATAGGGTGAGATGCAGAAAATACTTTCTTTATCAGAAGTGAATCCGCGGTATCTAACATCAATAACTTGGGAGTTTATAATATGATGATACAGTGGGTTAAGCAATTCTATACCTTTCAAAAATTCATTGTCTTCAAAACTGATGACCTGTCTTTGGTTCTGAGATTGATGAACACCAGAATTAAGTTTGGTCTGCATTGTACTTACCCAATCAAAGCCGGGAAGATTGTTTATTCTCGATAATGTTTCCAATGCTTCATTGAGTGAACTTAATTCGGAAGGATTTAGAGGGCTTTTTAAAATTGAAAATTCAGGATCTGAGTACTGATAATATACTTTTCTACCTTTTTTATAATTTTCAATAGGAGCATTAAATCCAGCTTCACTTTTCATAAAGTCTATATCTATGAAAATCTGTCTTCTTGAAACAGTAGTATCCTTCATATAATGCGCAGTAAGGACTTCTGAACAAAACTCTATCAGGTCATCGATGTAGAATAATTTATACACATTTGAAAAACATCTATCAAGTGCTTTATATCTAATCTGTGCATTTTTATTTTGAGCCATTTCATTTTAATGTGAAAACAAAAATAGCAAAGAATAATTGAAAAATTTGGGGGGATTACGTAATGTAAGTAATTTGCATTATCAATAACTCTAATAAGAGTCACAAAAAGATAGAAAATATTCTAGTTCTAAATTGAGTAAATGACATATGGACGTGACAAGTTTTTATAACTGCATTTAAATGATCTCAAACATTTCAAATCTTTGATAACAATGGTAGATAAAGGGAAAGAACCCTAAAAAAGCCAAAAAAAACCTGAAAAAAATAAATTTTTATGCTGTTATTCGGATGCAAATGGGCTTATTTATGCATTTTACCCTCCCGACACTTCCGTCCTGCGCCCACTTCTTATGTATTCAGCAATTTGCTTTGGGATTTCGTTCCTCTCTCCTTTCTTTAATAATATATGCAGCTCCCGTTGTCAAACCAAGACATTGCGGGATTTTTAGAGAGAGCACTCCGGGATGACTAATTTTTTTTTCTATTTAAATCCTCGTTAACCTCTATTTTTCTGATCCTACTTTGGTCTATCGGATAACTTCGACTTTCGTCTAATGATGTATGAGTGAAACACCGTCGAGTAATAAATAAAAAAAGAGCCCTATTTTATACTACAAAGATAAGTAATTGTATTATACGTATTTACTTCTTGAATTAATTTTAAGTAAAATTCCCAATCTTTTCAGAACCACACTATTATAAACGAATTCAAGTAATTCTTATTCAAAAATATGCAGAAAGCTAAGCTGATTACGGCTAAGTTCCAATTGTCCTTTTTTGAGCGTTAAAAATTTTTTCTATTTGTTGGAAAGATTAAACAAAATATGAACGGTATTTAGCGCATTGATATTTTTCGAAAACTGTTCTGACTTTTTAGTGTAACACAGAAAATGATGATGGTTCAATATTTTTGATGCGTGATTAATTGAAATAGTTTCTCATCGTGTCACACTTTTTAAAATTTCCAGAGCATAGTTTTGTAAACGCTATGAATAAACGCTTTTTTACAGG
>NZ_CP094530.1 GCF_022811665.1 Chryseobacterium oryzae | reverse complement strand
AAAGAACTATTATCTAAACGGTTTTAGGGGTTTTCGAAAATGTCAAAGAACTCACTGCTTTTATCTTTATTCGTATAATTGAGGTGTCTTTTTCTTTGCTAAATGACTCTAAAAATGGAATGATTTCTAAAACTGATACAGCGTGGAAGCTAGAAATGAATTTGCCCGAAGGGTTTAGGTGGGTTCGTCAATATTTAAATTAATCGAAGAGTAAATATTGATGGATTCCCAAATTCATTTTTTTAGGAAGACTTCCATTTTTAATTTTGCATACAGAAAAACACCAGAAATGGGATGAAAGAAAAGTAGATGAGTTCTACGTTTTTTGGAATGCTCTAAAACGCTATCAATAACTTTCCAGTCAGTAGAAAATTTTTCAAACAAAACAGAAATTCAATATGAGCTCGGGCAAAGTAGTGGAAAGAAAAATTGCGATTTAATTTTTTTCCGAACCTATATTAATTTTAGTTGAAAAAGTATTGACCGAAAGCAAAGCGACAGGGAAATGGTTTTGAAACGTAAAGAAAATAGTATAGGTAGTGAAAAATAAAAGCAATAGGTCTAAATAAATGGCGGGAACCAGAATTTTTTAGATCTATTGCTTTTTTAAATCTGCAATTTTTTTAAGCGTAGGCAAAGCGGTGGCACTTTTTCCGAAAGTATTTTATTTTTAGCTGAAAAAGAATTGACTGATAGCAAAGCGGTAGGGAAATGTTTTTGAAGCGTGAAGAAAATAGAATAGTGAGTGAAAAGCAAAATTAAAAGTCTGAATAAATGGAATGTTCCCGACAGGGTTCAATGGAATGTTTCAGATTTTTAATTTTTGTTAATTCTGTCTCTTTAAAGATAAATTTAAAATGGATTGAATTAAAATATAAATCGCACTTTATCAGATAATTTGTACCTTTATGTTATAAAAACATTATTAAAAATGGATTTACAAATTGAAGTAAGTCATCATGATTCCAGTCAAACGAAAATCTTTGCCACTAAAGAAGAATGCACTCAGTATTTCAAAAATGTAAAGGAAATTTTTTTTAATATTTCTAATTGGGAGCATTTATTTGATAATGCTACCAAATTTTCACTTGTAGACAAAAATGGAGACGTAACAATATTACCTCCAGCTCCTGGCGATCTTATTAAGATTAAAATTCCTGGACCTTCCAATAAGACTGGAAAAGGATTTGACTGGGTTCAAATTGTAGAAATTAAAGTTGTGGACGAGAATAATGTTGAGTCTTATCTTATCACAGTAAGTCCTACGCACCCACCAGGAATTCAAACTACAGCGCATTTCTTTCAAAACAAAGCAAAAAACTACTTTAATATTAAAAAGCACAATTTAGAAATTGTTGCGGAAGTCCACGGACGAAATGAAATTGTTAATTACAGAAATTTACCAGTTATAGATAAAATCAGAAACTTTTTTGTAGCCAAGGGCGGAGTTTTTGGTTTGAGTAAAATTCACTGGGAGCTTTGGGTTCAAAACATTCTTGACGAGAAGTATCTTTATAAATGTCTTAAAAACGAAAATACAACAAATCAATAAAATTCAATATTATGGGAACTGACAAAAAAAAGACTACTAACCAAAAGGAGAGTAGCGACAAAGCAAAAAGTTTACGAGAGCTTTTCATCGACGGACTGAAAGATATTTATTGGGCAGAAAACGCGTTAGTCAAAGCGCTACCAAAAATGTTTGAAAATGCTACAGATCAAAAGTTGAAGACCGCCATTAAAAATCATTTGGATCAAACAAAGGTTCAAGTAACAAGACTGGATGATGCCTTTAAATCTTTGGGAGAAAAAGCTGAAGGAAAAAAATGTCTAGCCATGGAAGGACTACTCAAAGAAGGAGACGAAATTGTTCAAGAAACTGAAGCAGGACCAGTGAGAGATGCGGGTATAATTGCAGCATCTCAAAAAATCGAACATTACGAAATTGCCACTTATGGAACCTTAGCAGCTTTTGCTAAAACTCTAAATGAAAGAACTGCACTTGATCTACTATTGAGAACATTAGGAGAAGAAAAAAAATCTGATTGCCTACTAAGTACGATAGCAGATACTAATTTAAATTCTCAAGCGAATTCTGAAAATTTCCAGTCTAAAGATTTAAATGCCGTTTAATTTAAGTAATTCAAAAAATTAACAACATGAAAATAAATGAACAAGAACCATTTGAAAATGGAGCAAATCCTAAAAAAGAACAGCTAAGAAAGTTTACTACGGACAATCAAGGAGAATTTCTGACCACCGATCAAGGTTTAAAAATTAATGATGATCAAAATTCACTAAAAACGGGAGAACGAGGTGCTACCCTTCTTGAAGATTTTATACTTAGAGAAAAAATTACTCACTTCGATCATGAGAGAATTCCAGAGAGAGTCGTACACGCGAGAGGTTCTGGCGCACACGGTATTTTTGAATTGTATAAGCCAATGGCAAAATATACAAAAGCCAAATTTTTAAATGAGACTTCAATTAAGACACCAGTTTTTGCACGTTTTTCAACAGTTGCAGGAAGTAAAGGCTCTACCGATGTTCCCAGAGACGTTCGGGGTTTCGCAGTAAAGTTTTATACTCAAGAAGGTAATTATGATCTAGTGGGAAATAATATGCCCGTATTTTTTATACAGGATGCAACAAAATTCCCAGATCTGGTTCATGCAGTTAAACCGGAACCTGATAATATGATACCGCAAGCAGCATCTGCTCACGATACCTTTTGGGATTTTATCTCGTTGATGCCCGAAGCAATGCATAACATACTTTGGCTTATGAGCGATCGTGCTATCCCAAGGAGTTTGCGAATGATGGAAGGCTTTGGGATTCACACTTTCAGATTTATAAATGAAGATGGGAAGTCTCACTTCGTTAAATTTCACTGGAAACCATTACAAGGCGTCATGGGCTTGGTTTGGGACGAGGCGCAACGTATTTCAGGTAAAGACAGCGATTTCCACCGTCGTGATCTTTGGGAAGCAATTGATGCGGGCCATTATCCGGAATGGGAATTAGGTGTGCAAATAGTTCCTGAAGAAGATGAACATAAATACCCTTTTGATCTGCTAGATCCAACGAAATTGATCCCTGAAGAAATGGTACCGGTAGAAATTATAGGCAAGATGACCTTAAATCGAAATCCTGATAATTTCTTCGCAGAAACCGAACAAGTCGCTTTCCATCCAGGACACATCGTCCCTGGTATCGACTTTACAAATGACCCCTTATTGCAAGGACGTCTGTTTTCATACACAGATACTCAAATTTCTCGATTAGGTGGTCCGAATTTTCATGAGATCCCCATCAATAAATCAATTCCGGAAGTTACCAATAATCAGAGGGACGGCATGCACAGAATGCAAATAAATAAAGGGAAGGTTGCTTACAATCCTAATTCTTTAGGAGGTGGTTGTCCATTTCAGGCGAAAATGAGTGAAGGCGGATTCACCTCCTATGAAGAACGTATAGATTCGACAAAAATTAGAAAGAGAAGTAAGAGCTTTTTCGATCACTTTAGTCAGCCATCGTTATTCTATAATAGCATGACAGATCATGAAAAACGGCATATTCAAAATGCTTTCGCTTTTGAATTAGGAAAGGTAAAAACGGTACCCATTCGACAGCGTATGGTAAATATGCTTTTAGAAGTTAATGAAGAATTGGCAAATATTGTTGCAAAAAAACTTGGTTTAACAACAGAGCGACTACCACAACCGATCACTGACAGTATTCCTGCTGATGGAAATTTAGAACATTATTTTTCCTTTAAAAATGACTTACCAATCGAAGACGCTCCTTCCTTAAGTATGGCTACTAAATTGGTAGATCATATTAAACACAGGAAAATTGCCTTGTTAACGGCGGATGGTGTCAAAGATGAAGCATTTACGAAAATTAAAAGACAACTTGAAGAATTGGACGCGGTGGTATGTGTAATTGCACCTGATCATGGATTCGTGAGTACGGAAAATTCCGATCTTTATCCTGTAGATGATAGTTTATTGACCGCAGCTTCCGTTGTGTTTGATGCCGTTTATGTTCCAGGAGGAAAGAACATTGATCTTCTTTTAGAAAATCCAGATGCAGTTCATTTTATTATGGAAGCCTTTAAACACTGCAAACCAATTGGAGCAGACTCTAATGGTAGTGATTTAATACAAAAGGCGTTACCAAATCTTAAACTACCACAAGAAGGAGTAACAACTTCAGGCAATTTGGATGAGTTTGTGGACGCAATTAAAAAACATCGATTTTGGAATAGAGAAGAAAATCCGAAAGTACCCGCTTAAGCGATAATTTTTGCATTGAATTGTTAACCGCCTCACAACAGAGGCGGTTTATTTTTATTGATACTTTAAATATTTGATTCAATTTCATTTCTATGGCTAAAAATTTGATATAATTTATTTATTAATCCCTAAAAAAACAACCTATATGAAAGCAGCAGTTTTTCACAGTCCCGGAAAAATAACTTGTGATACGGTAGACGATCCAAAAATTAAAGAGCCCTCTGACATAATTTTGAAAGTAACATCTACAGCAATTTGCGGAAGTGATCTTCATATGTATTCCGGAGGTATTCCTCAACCAAGACCAATGACAATGGGTCACGAATTTATGGGAATAGTCGAAGAAATAGGTAGCGAAGTGACTAAATTAAAGGTGGGTGATCGTGTTGTTGTTCCTTTCCCAGTAGCATGTGGATCGTGTTATTTTTGCAATCATGATCTACCAGGGGCTTGCGAGCATAGTAATGAAGAAAATTATGGACCTGAAGGGGGAATAATGACCGAAAAAGGTGGTGGCATGTTTGGTTACACCGATTTATACGGGGGTTATGATGGCGGGCAAGCACAATATGTACGAGTTCCATATGGAGACTTCGGACCCAGAGTAGTGCCAGATAATTTAACGGATGATCAAGCATTATTCTTAACAGATATATTTCCAACAGGGTATACTGGGGTAATGTGGGGAGAATTAAAAGGCGGTGAAACCGTAGCAATATTTGGGGCCGGACCCGTAGGAAGTATGGCCGCAAAAAGTGCTATTCTAAAAAATGCCGGACAGGTTATTGTGGTGGATACTCAACAATATCGATTAGACCAAATTAAAAGATTAACTGGGTGTGAAACAATTTTGTGGAAAGATGGTAAAGAGGTAATTGAACACATACGAAGCCTGACCCATGGTCGTGGTGCAGATTTATGTATTGATGCTGTGGGATTCGAGCCAGATCGAAATCTAATAGATAAAGCTAAAGCTGTTATTAACTTAGAGAAAGGTTCAATTAAAGTGGTAGAAGCTTGTATGAGTGCAGTCCGCAGAGGCGGTAAGGTTTCCATTCTTGGAGTTTACCCCTACAATTATGATAATTTTAAAGTCGGTCAAATATTCGATAAGGGATTAAGAATACAGGCGGGACAGTGTCCCGTACATGCCATTATCGATGAATTAATAGGATATGTAAGAGATGGAAAAGTAGTCCTAGACGATATTATCACACATCGACTGTCAATAGACGAAGTAGCCAAAGGTTACGACATCTTTGACAAAAAAGAGGATGGTTGTGTAAAGGTGGTCTTAGATCCATGGATCTAAATAAAAAATAATTAAGAAAGGCTCAGATTATAAAATCCAAGCCTAAACTTTTTAACTTACACACTTTACTGGATAGTGTCTTTTTATAAATATTAATCCCGACTAACTGCCGGGATTTTGAATTGTAATGAGAATCACTTATTATTACACAACTTTCAGTATTTTTTTCCAGATCAGACATTGTATTCGCCCTCCTCTTCCTTATGCCAGAACTTAACATAGTGCGCGGTTACTGTGATTAAACAATTCCCGGTGTATCTATTCCTTCTGGAAACCATTGGTCGAGACCGTCCACCCACTTATTCTTCAAGATGTCCTTATTTTTAACAATTTCACCTTTAACTAAATAAACAATTCATTGAAGCGCAAGATGGAGAAATTTTTGTTAAAGCATATTGGGGGCTGCAAGCACAATAATGTTTAGTTTGAACAAGTGTACTGAAGATCTTAGTAGATAGATATGTGTAGAATGTTTGATTTAATGATAAACACGCTACCTGTTTTAAGCCTTTTCAGTAATTTATGATTTGAGCAATTTTTATGGTAGGCAAAAAGTGCTTTATTCCTTAAAAATTTAGTGATTCATTTATAAGGTCTGATATTTGTATTTATTTCACTGCTAATCACTAAAATTTTATGGTTATGAAAAAAACAGACACACAAAACGGAGGAGGTCAAGGCAAAGTAGAGGCAAAATCCAGTGCAGCAGAAGGACTTAGAGAACTTTTTGTTGATGAGCTTAAAGATATCATCTATGCTGAGAGAGCCCTCGTGAAGGCACTACCTAAGATGGCAAACAATGCGACAGAGCCAAAACTTATTTCAGCAATCGAACAACACATAACCGTTACGGAAGGCCAGGTCAAACGTCTCGAGCAGGTATTCGAGATATTGGGAGAATCAAACCGTGGCAAAAAATGTGACGCTATGGAAGGCCTCATTAAAGAAGGGGAAAGTATTTTGGAAGAAACCGAGCAAGGACCGGTGCGAGATGCAGGTATAATTTCTGCCTCACAGAAAATCGAACATTATGAGATCGCTTCCTACGGAACACTGATTGCTTTTGCAAAAACTCTTGGTGAAGACGAAGTAGCATCTCTGCTGGAAGCAACACTCGCAGAAGAAAAAGAGGCTGATGCTCTATTGACCGATTCAGCGTACAATTCTATCAACTTTGAAGCTTCTGAAGAAGACGCTGAATAATAATCCATTAAAAAAATAAGCTGCTTTTCGCAGCTTATTTTTTTTAATATGGTAGTGTCCCACTAACTGTGTAAGTAGAAAAGTTATTCTGAAAAATTTTGAGCCCTCAAAGCTCAAGAAATTTTTCGGAAATAACTTTTTACTATTTTTAAACATTATACAGGGGTATTGAGCAAAATAACAGCATTAACTTTCATTCAGTTTGTAAATGTTTTTGTTTTCAATAGAAAAATGAATAGACTTAAAATTGAAATAATTTAATAATGCACTACGAGTATATAGTAATTTACTTCTAAATACAAATTTTTTACCAATGACTTTTTTTTTCCATTTTAATCTTAACAGATTTTATAATTTGATGGCATACCCATTGATTCCTTATAGGTAACCAAAAAAAATAAAATATTATGAACAATCCAACAGTATCAACATTGAACGATCTTTTACAAATCACAAATGATCGAATTGAAGGTTTCAACAAAGTTGAAGATAAGGTGTGGGAAAAATATCCTAATCTTAAATCAGATTACAACAATATGGTTGATCAGTCGCAAAAAATGAGACTAGAACTGAAGAGTTTAATCTCTGAAAGAAATGGAGATGCAGATGATTCAACTACCGTAGCAGGAGGACTACACCGTACTTGGATAGATGTGAAAAATGCTTTTTCGAGCGATAATGCAGAATCAACTTTAGAAAATGTTACCTTCGGCGAAAATGCAGCTATTGAAGCTTACGAAAAGGCTTTGGACAGCGGTGAGTTATGCCCTGAAAGTTCGAGAGTAGTCCAGGATCAACTTCACAGTTTAAAAGCATCTTATGAGAAATTTAAAAATTTAGAAAATCGACACGACTAACGAATCTTTCACCTATTATTTAAAAAGC
The DNA here is from genome assembly GCF_022811665.1 of Chryseobacterium oryzae. Taxonomy (NCBI): domain Bacteria; kingdom Pseudomonadati; phylum Bacteroidota; class Flavobacteriia; order Flavobacteriales; family Weeksellaceae; genus Chryseobacterium; species Chryseobacterium oryzae. The sequence goes on along the minus strand of NZ_CP094530.1, from coordinate 49,515 downwards.
CGTCCTATTCTACTTGGACGGCTTTATTATGACTAAAAACTGTCAACTTGTGCAGTTCTCAGTATAAAAATTTATTTATTCTGTGATAGGTTGCTGTTCGCCGGTAGGCAAGTCTTGAAACAACTCAGGGAAAAAGGAAAGTAATATAAAATAAGAAATAATTGCAATAACTATAGCTGCAATTCCTATAATAACTATTGATGCAGGTTTGTTTTTTTCGATGGTTCCATGATTTCTTGTTTTAATGTTTGCTTTCTTAATACAATTTTTTAGACCACCAACCTAGTCTGTCCTCTTATTTCATACTCGACTCTCTACGATCTAAAATCTGATGAAGTTTTTCCTGTAACATTTTTTTTTAGCAGGCAGCTGTAAGTGATATTCGGCAATCATACTTGGTTTCAAATTTCGAGAAAGTGCATATTCTACGACTTCTTCATCCTTATCCCGACATAATAAAATACCAATACTCGGATTTTTATGAGATTTTCGTACATCCCGATCCAAGGCTTCCAAATAAAAATTGAGCTGACCCATATGTTCCGGTTTGAACTTGTCCGTTTTGAGTTCTAAGGCAACCAAACATTTCAATTCGCGATGATAAAACAACAGATCAATATAAAAATCACTATTTCTGACTTGTAGTTTGCATTCTTGGTCGATAAATAGAAAGTCTTTTCCCAACTCGATAATGAATTTCTTAATTTGCTTTACCAATTCCTTCTGCAGATCACTCTCACTATGTTCTTCTGCTAGGCCTAAAAATTCCAATACATAGCTATTCCTGAAAATGTGTTTTGTACTGGGTTCCAATTCTATCATCAATGCTGAGAGTTTCTCGTCTCCCAATTGCGTTCTTTCATATAGCGAGGCATTAATCTGTCTTTCTAAATTTCGGGTAGAATACTTTTCGCAAATACAACGTTTAATATAAAACATTCTTTCTTCCGTGCTTTTGCAACGGGAAAAAACAATGGTATTATGAGTCCAGGGAATTTCTCTCAGCAGTGCTGAGAGTTCTGGGTGATCAACATAAGTTTCGTAAAACTGCTTCATCCTCCAAAGATTCTTATCACTGAAGCCTTTTATATCTGGCGCATTTAAAGTAATGTATTTAGCGAACTGTGTTATAACACTTGTACCCCCACTCATTGTTCTTGACCTTTTCACTAAGCGTTTTACCAAGTTCCCAGTACAGATCAATGAGCGCCGTATTTATTTTCTGAAATACATGGATTTGTTTCTGCTGAATATGACTGGTGTCGGAAAGAAAATTTTCACCCATATTTTATGTTAAGTAGCCGGGATAAAACTATCGAAGATTCTTCATATTTGAGAATCTTCAATAAGACCATGACGGTTATTACAATATAATTTAATCCTTTCAAATGTAAGAATTTCAATAGAACTTTTGATTAAAAATCTCTTACAAAAAAGCTCTTTGATAGTCGGAAAAAACATATGAAAGTGACACTAGTAATCCATTCTAATATTACAGATAATTTAGAATGAAATAAACCAAAGGGATTTCCACTCAACTTCAGCGACATTCAAGGAAAAATAGCTTTATGTTTCCTTGATGTGAGCAAGCATGGAAACTCATAAAACAGCAGTAGCTTAACAAAATTCAAGGAATTTTTTAATTTCTACAGTAGACTGAAGAGATATGAGCCAGTTTGCGCTATTGGGCTTGTCCCATTATTCTCTTACTTTTGGTTGAGAGGCCCATTTTTTGGCTTCTTCAATGTCCTTATGTTTAAAAACTTTGAACTCCCCTATTGTTACCGTATTAAAAATTTTGGTGGCAGAATCAATAAGATCATTGTCTGAAACGATAGCCACTCGATGCCAATTTTTAAGTTCCTGCAGCCCTAAAGCCATATCATTCAGCCAGGCTCCTATACTAAAATTGGAAATATCAGTATCTAATATCAGCATATAATTCAAATAGTCGTGTTTTTCGGTAAATTTTGAAACTTCCGGCATTACGATATTTTTGAAATCATCAGCTACCACTTCCTCACTTGCCTTGAATGCTACAAGTGTTTCCGGAACGTCATTGATTTTAGTAATCATTTTCTTTAGTGTATAAATTTATTACGCTGTTCCTGTGTCGGCAGCAGGCAGGTTTCTCCGGCTAACTTTTTGCGGTTTTCGGCAACTTTATCATACATTTTATCTAATATAAATTTAGGTAAAAGTCTCAGCGAAAAAAGCCCGTGATAAGCCCCGCCCAATGTTTCGCCAATTTTAATAACCGCATACATTTTCTTGTAATACATGCCGTCCTTTATAAAATATAGGGTATCGAAGGTGTCAGTCGGTAATTCCTGATTTTTTAAAAAATTTTGTCCATATTCACTTTGGAGCGATGCAAATTTAAATCGGTCGTGAGAATCGTTATTTAAAATCCACTGTACCCAAAAGTTGCAGAATCCGCAATCGCCGTCATACAGCACTACATTGTTATAATTATTCATCTTCTTCTTTCATTAAATTATCGGTAAAAACTTCCCATTGTATTTTGCTACCTGTAATTATGCCGGCATTAGCCACTAAAAAGTTTCTAATCTTATCAATTAGGTTTTGATCGGATATATTGGCTACTTCATTTCTGCCGTGGATTGATACCTGCACTATATTTTCCTGCTTTGCAATCACGAAAGTATTGGTGGCATTTTCCCAATAAAAATGTGCTGTTTTTTCACTATTTTGATAAGGACAATTGCAGGGACTAACTTCCAGTAGATAAAATTGAACATTTTTGAAATATCCTTCATCCATTCGCACCACTTCTACCCAGTCAAAACGTAGACCTTCTTGATCTTTTGGACCGGGTAACTGCATTCTTATTTTATCTGTGATAATAGGCGGACTACTTTTCAAATTTCCCTGGTAGTCTGTCAATTCAAAAATAAAATTATCTCCGCCTGCAAATTTGCTCCACATCGAAATTGAAAGCAATCTTTTTTTTAGGTTTGTAAAGTAAAAGTCTGCTTGTGCTGAATGATCAAATTCCCGATACGCGAATGAATCGTTTGTGGAGCCTCGCTCATTTATTGGAAGAATTTTCTCAACATATATTTTTTGAGATTGTAACATTGAGAACTTTTCTTCAAATATAGTTATTTTCACACTAAAAGTTTCAAATTAGTATGGATTAAAAACGGATATTCAAAAAAATATTACTTTACTTCACGTCAAGCAATATATCTTTGAGGAATTTTTTTAACTGTAAACATACCATCTTCAAGTGGTATGTATACGATTTTCTACTTGCACCCTGCAATAAAGAAACAGTTGAAATAATTCATCATTACTCTGAAAATCATCCCAATTGCCCGGATAATTTATCAAAGAATTTAGAACCGATGGGATACAACAAGATGATATCTCAACAGCATTTACAAGTTGCTGTTTTGAAATAAAGCTAAATTTTCTAAATCTAACTTTCTAATTTAATTAATATAAGACTCCTCAGGAATTCTGTTTCCCATTGAATCCAAATCTATTAAGGCAGAAGTTTATGGTAGAGATGAAATGCCTAACTATAAGGGCTAATCGCTATATAATAAGTTAAGAAATTTTTATATGGCGAATGGTGGCATTTTTGGTAGGAGTAAAATTCATTGGGAAATTTGGTGCAAAAAATATATTAGACGAAAAATATATTAAAAAGTGCATTGAGAAAAACTAAAATAGAAATAGTCATTATATTAATTAATGCAGAAAAGAATAGTTCTAGATTAAGAGTATCATCTTTAAGTCGCGATTAACGTTAATTTATTGGTAATTTTTTTTAAAATTCTGTATATAGTCGCCTGATGCACATTAAATAATTGAGATAATTCGGGAGCCGATTTTCCTGCAGCATGCAGTTGAATAATCTCCTGGATTTGTATTGGTTTCAGTTTTGGCTTTCGACCACCCACTCTACCCTGTTCTTTTGCATATTCTAAACCTTTTTTAGTTCGTTCTTTCAGCATATTTCTTTCAAATTCTGCAAAAACCCCAACCATTTGCATCATCATTTTTCCTGCAGAAGTTGTAGTATCAATAGATTCTGTCAAGCTTTTAAAACCAGTTTCTTTATTTTCAATCTGCTCCATAATAAAGAGCAGATCTTTCAAGGATCTGGACAGCCTATCCAATTTCCAAACTACAATCGTATCTCCTTTTCTAATATAATTTAAAAGTTCCTGTAATTTTGGGCGATCCCATCTTCCTCCAGAAATAGTTTCTTCAAAAATCATTTCGCAACCTGATTTTTTTAATGCTTCAATTTGAATTGCATTATCCTGAACCTGGGTTGAAACTCTCGCATAACCTATGAGCATACTTTATAATTAAATTTTCTAAAAGCTAATTTACAACTTAATATTATGTATTTAATTATTTCGCAAAAATATATCGCACGATTATTTTAATTTGCGATACAATTAAGCGACCCTAGAATTAGTTACTTCTATCTTACTCCGAAAATAGTGCATAATTGAACGTTTATGCGACGAAAATTTTGTTCATTTTCTTTTTTGCGCAACTTTTTCTTTTAAATTTACGGGCGTGAAGAAAATTAAATGTTTTTTCCGACTATAAAATAAAATTAAGATTAAATAAAGAGTCCGTTAGCTAAAGGCTAACTCCTTATTTTTAATTATTAAATAATATTATTGATACGGTTATATTATTAGTAAAGCCAAGAAATCACTGCAAATACCTTTAAATACTGTTTTTTTAAATATTCTATAGGAAATACAGTGGGGGTATTGGGTATATTGAGTGGGGGTATTAAGGAAATTGGATGGGGGTAAGAGAACATTTGGTGGGGGTAATAGGAACTTTCGGTGGGAGTAACAAAGATATCCGATGGGGGTAATTAATGTTAGGAACATTTGGTGGGGGTATAATTGTTAGGAACATTGGATGGGGGTAGTAGTATCGGGATTAAACCTCTTCAACACTATTATATCTACTGACTTTATACTGAATGCTTTATAGCCCTTGTTTAACGCTCTTGTTTGCCTATTAATAGGCTTTTACATCTGTCGTTCGTTCAAATGACTATTGCTTTGTCTCAGGAAATTAAATTGGAATCCTATTATTTTTAAAAATCTTTCGTCTTACTCTATCATTTTACCTTCTTTTAATCAGAGCTTTCAACTTACCTATCTACCATTCATCTACTTTTATCTTTATGACAATTAATAAACGGAACTTCCAGTGGGGGTAATAACCGGATATTCCTGTTTACACTTCATTTAGTTTATGTTAGACATTCAATAAAAATTGGGAACATTCAGTGGGGGTAAATAGTCTTATTACAACTGTAATTCATTACATTTATCTACGAACCATATCAGATATTCATTTCCCGTAATTGCTTTATCTAAACGGCTTCTGGTTACTTCACTCATCTTATCATAGCCATGTTCTTTAAACTTTGCCGCTATATAAACAAGTTGCTTTTCATTCAACTTTCTTGATTTTTTTATATATTTCAAAGCGTTCTTGGCGCGGTATTCGTCCGCTGAAGGGTATTCAACAAAAACAGTGTTTTTAGTCTCATAAAGAGAAAAAGTTAAAGTATCCTCTGTAATCTTATATCCGAAAGATATATTTCCAATCTCATTTAATTTTTTCTGAATGCCATCCAAAAAGATAGTTAACTTCGATTTTTTCAAATAGTGATTCGCAAGAGATAAGTCTTCTACGAATTTTGAAATTTTTATATTACCCCCATTCATTTTCCCGAATTTCTTTTTCAGATACAAATAAATATTAAGAGGCATCGTTGAAGGAGTAGAGAATAAAATACTTCTATAAACTTTCGAATATCCATCAATGTTGTTAAGTAACATTCGGGAAGTCGCTTTAGAAATGTAGAAACGGATATAATTTTGTCCTTTATTGAAGATCGGGGTTTCAATAAAATTTGTAATTAAAAATTCTTCTCCGCTGTTTGATTTCACCGTATGGTTTCCTAAGGTCTTCAGAATTTTTAACTGTTCATGAAATACACTGTTATCTTTAACTTTTATATTTCCATTATCATTAAGAGCTTGCGTAGGAATAATCATTTGTAACATACTGAAATTATCTGCAAAAAAACTTTCTTCTATGACCGCCAGTTTCTTTCCGGATTCCAGTATTCTTCTTTTTTCAATCTGATCTGCTTTAATATCTTCCAAGGACGTAATTCTACCATCCTTGTATACCATATCGTTTGAAATGATCTCCTTGGTTTCATCAATACTTATTTTATGAACCTGCACAGACTTCATCATTTCCATCATTACATAAATAATACGGTGACCGAAAATATTAATTTTCTTAAGCGGTTCTACCCCACCTAAAAAATTTATTAATTCATTGGGATAAAGCGTGACTAATTGTGCTTCATACGAATCCAGTGTTTTGGTTACACTGTTCTTATTATTTTTCGCTTTCATGAAGATGATTTTAAAAAGGGTCGGAAGGAAAACTCAGTTACTGGATTATTTTTATCAAAAATACAATGATAATCTGTTGTTTTAGTGTTCGCATAATACGTACTCTTATCTATAAAAACTTTGATCCATAACCAGTTCTCAAGAGTACGGGCAAGTTTCGAAGGGGTATACACTTTATGGTAATAGGCGGTCTTTTTTGTATCTGTAAAATATACTACACAGAAAAAACCTTGACTTTCGGCTGTTTTCATAAATTTTCGTATCTTTGACTTAGGAAAAAACATAGAAATATGTTTAAGGACGCCTGGATTTATTAGGGGTCCTTTTTTTTTATTCTAACTCTCCATATTTATTTTTCAACTCTTTAATCATATCATTCATAAAAGATTCTTTGGTGAAACTTCCCAAAATGTCTCCACTTTTGGTATAAATGTAATCATATATATAATCAACTTCATCTTCAATTAAACTGAATGATGTTGTTACTTTTTCTTTTAATTCGGTTCCATTTGAAACCCGCCCACGACGAGTTGGAATCATACCTGCAGGACGATTTTTTAATTTCGGACCTTTCTTTCTCAGCAACGCTATTCCTTCCTTTACGACATCAGAGGAAGTAAAGTAGGAAAATTCAGAACCTTGTCTTCTTTTCTCGAATTCTAATCTTCGGATATAGTTAATATTTTCTGCTTCTGAGACAAAAGAAAAATTAAATGATTTCTCTTTAGTCTTAGGCTTCTTAACAGATGGTGTAACAATTTCTTCAACCGCCTCAGTTTGTGTTTCTGAAGGTTGTACCTGCATCTTCTGAAAAACATTTTGAAGTTTTAAAGATTGGCTACTGCTCTCCTTCTTTTTACCAAAATTTGTCAAAACTCTATCTTTCATATCATTTTCTTTTTTAGTTCTTTTACCAGATCTTTAAAATCTTTACTTGCTCTACTTTTGTTATCGATCTGAAATATGGTTTTACCTTCTTTGATCGCTTTTTTAATGTTTACGTCTTGCCGAACAAAAGTCTTTAACAGATAATTTTTCGTAAACTCATTAGACAAAAAGTCGTTATAATAGGAACGAAAATCGCTCGAATTAACTAAAACTGAATTAAAGAAAAATCCCAAATATTCAAAATCCAGGTTATGTCTGGCTTTTAAATTTAACAGCGATGGAATTAATGATGTAATTCCAGCTAGAGAATATTCATCATCCTTAATTGGACTTAAAACATAATCGGAGGCACACACAGCAACCTCTCCTAAACTGAGTTCATCATTAAGCGGTTTAGGCGGACAATCGATTAAAACATAATCAAAATAATCTTCTAAAAGTTTTAGACTATCCTTTAAAGCATACCGATCGATTTTATAACTTTCCAACTTTTCAGATCCTGCTAAAACATAAACGTTATTATGTTCACTTTTTTGGGTAAACTCTAAACCTTCCTTTTGTTCTAAAAAATCTACAACAGTGTAGGGAAAATCTTCATCGAGCTTGTAGCCCAACGAAAGATTTTTCTGGCTGTCAAAATCAATCACCAAAACCTTACTCCCTTTTTTTGCAAAACTGGCTGCTAAGTGGATGGTGGTTGTGGTCTTCCCTACTCCACCTTTCTGTGTCAAAACAGATATAACTTTTGTTTTCATTTAAGGTATTAATAATAATACAATTCGTGGACAAATTCCCCATAGTAGAAAGATCATATCCGACCAAATTGTCATTCGGTTCCGTAAATATAATAATTTTAGTTAAGTATTCATTACTTTTTTTATTCATTTAGTTATTTATTTATTAGAAAAAAATGAAGACGATTATATCTTCATTTTTTTTAGTTACTAACCTTCCAATATTGTAAAATCCTCGACACTGAATTTTTGATCCTCTGCAACATCTTTATTCCAGAAATTAGTGAGCTGATATTCTAAAGCACTTTTTAAAGCGCTATTATAGACCCATTCAGGCAAAGTAATTTTAAACTGTGGTTCCTCTTCATTCTCGGTTAGTTTCTCCACAGTAGCAACTTTGCTATTGGGTAAGAAAAGCCAAATGTCATTTACTTTGTCAAAACTTTTCAATCTGGCTTTAACTGCAACTTTAGTAGACTTCTCCCCTTTTTCATACAATGCTGAAATCATTGTAATCATTTTTTCCGGTGCAGGATTTTTGATCTCCTCTAGTTTACTACTCCAAAAATCATCGTCAATCAACAGTTTTTTGTCCTGAATTTCCAACTTAGATAGTGGGACAAAAAAGGTTTCCTCCTTACCAACTTCATCCACAAATGCTGATACTAAAATAGCGTTTTCTGTTCTTTTCTTTTCTGTAAATACTTCAAATGTTTTCATAATAGTAAACTTAGATATATAAAAATAACTGATTTTTACACGATTATATTGTATTTGATTAGTCTTTTATTTATTTAGTTATATCAGTATTTAGTTTTTACTTCAATAATTTATTTAGTTTTTTTGTTAAAATAGCGAGAGCTGTTCCCCTTATATCTTATTATGGTAGTCGATAAAATCTTGAAGTTTAACAGGAGTGAGATCCACTTCATTTTGCGAATAAATAACGTAACAAAGATTTTGTTCTTTTCCTTCAATTTGGAATACTTTGAATAGGTAATCGAAGCTTTCTGGAAATCGCTGAATTGAGAAAACAATCAATGGGGTTTTTGTTTTTTTATGGTAACTAAGATAACCACGCTGTAAAACCCTATAATTTTTTAAGTCTTGTTCAAGTGTTTTGTACATTGCAAAATTCATATCTTTATTGATTTAGTTATTTATCTGTTTATTGATTACATTATTTAATTAATAGTATTATCGTTCACAAGGAAAATATAATATTGAATTCTTCAACCACATTGTGAGTTCAAATATTCCGATGGAAGCCGACTGAAAATAATGTGCTAAAATTACATTCAGATTTCCATCGTTGAGTTCGAGAGAAAATGTAATTTCATCAATCTTTGTAATTTTCCAAACTTGAAAATCTTTATTGAAGGCTTGCGGGCTTTTTTGTAGTTCTATGATATGCTCAACAATCGTAAAGGCATTATTTGACTATAAGTATCGATGTAGGGTAGTGGTGATAAAAAGATTTTTCATGATAGTATTTATTAAGTTAATTATTTGTTTAGTTATTACGTTTTATACTTAATTAGTTATTTATTTGGCAATGAGGACACTTTTCTTATTTTTTTAAATTCTTTTGAAATAACCTTGACAAAGGCACTTTTGGAATTTTGTAATATAAATGAACGCAGCGTTTTTAGCTTTATTCGTATATTTGAGGTGTCTTTTTCATTGCTAAATATTTATAAAAATGTGAAGTATTTCTAAAACTGAAACAATGTGGCAGCCCGAAATAAATTTGCCTGGAAGGGTAGGTGGGTTCGTCAATATTTTAATTAATCGAAGAATTAATATTGATGGATTCCCAAATTCATTTTTTTAGGAAGACTTCCATTTTAATTTTGCATACAGAAAAACACCAAAAATAAGAGAGAGGAAAAGCAGTTCGGTAGAATATTTAGCAGGTAATAAAATTTTGTAATTTGAGGTTACAGCAATATTTAAATAAGGTTTTGAGGTTAGCACAATGTTACACTAGTCTTTGACAGAATTTACATTACTGCAAAAAAAAATAATGAAATGATTTAGTGTTCCAAATTTGATTATCTTTATTTCTCAAAATCAGAACATTATGAACTGGTCTGCAAAACTAATAAAGCATAGAGAGGAAGATCGAATTGGTGTAGAGTTCGAGAAAGATAAAGAGTTGATCCAAGGGATAAAACTAATTAGTGGAGCGCGATGGAGTCAGCAGAAAAGACTATGGCATATTCCGGATACACGGGAAAATAGAGAACGGTTTCAAATCGCACCGGAACAATGCACCGTACTTTCATCGGAGGGTCGAAAACATGATGATTCGTTTATACGGTGGCTTTCTTCCAAAAGATACAGTCCAAATACAATCAAAACCTATTCTGATGCATTGCGATCATTTTTACTTTACTATAAGTCAAAAGACGTTTGTGAGCTCACCAATGCAGATGTTCTTAATTTTAATAATGATTACATTTTGACAAAAAAATTATCTTCCTCTTACCAGAACCAGATCATTAGCGCTATAAAATTATACTTTAGAACAATACGGGAAACGAAAATAGAAGCCGATAAACTTGACCGCCCAAAAAAACCAAAAACATTACCAAATGTTTTGAGTAAAGAGGAAGTTAAGATTATCCTCGAGGCTCATGCTAATTTGAAACACAAAGTGATGCTTTCTTTGATCTACAGTTGTGGTTTACGATGCAGTAAATTACTCCAGCTAAGACCACTTGACATCGATTCTAAACGGAATATTGTTCTGATTAAGCAAGCAAAAGGTAAAAAAGATAGAATTACACCTTTATCTCCAAAGATTTTAGAATTATTGAGAGCATATTACCAGCTTTACAAACCAAAAACCTTTTTATTTGAAGGTCAAGAACCAGGTACTAATTATTCTGCAAAAAGTCTTCAAAGTGTATTAAAACAAGCATTACGAAAATGCGATATAAAAAAGCCCGTCACTTTACATTGGTTAAGGCACAGCTACGCCACTCACTTATTAGAAAGCGGCACGGATTTGCGATATATTCAAGAGTTATTAGGACATAACAGTAGCAGAACCACAGAAATCTATACACATGTAAGCACAAAAAGTATACAACAGATCAAAAGTCCGTTTGATGATTTATAAAGAAAAAAAATATATCTTATTGATCAGAAATAAGTCTCACGAATATCAGACAAATCACTACCAAATACGTTGTATTTGTCTGACGAAGTAAGACATATAAACAAGTTAGCGGTAAGCGTAGAGAACCGACACAAAAGAGAGGCAACAGAATTAAATTTGACAATAATGAAGAGACCAATTTTAATAGCTTTGACACTTGCGACAACCTTTTTTCTTGGTTTCGCTTTTAAATCAGTAACAACAAAAAATAACGACAATAAAATGAAAAGAGTAACAGGGATTGGGGGCGTATTTTTCAAATGCAAAGACCCAAAAGCGATAACAGAATGGTATCAAAAACACCTTGGACTTGACACAAATCCATACGGTGCGACATTTGAATGGTATGAAAAACCAGACAGTACAACAAAAGCCCAGACACAATGGACACCATTCAAACAGGACTCAAAATACTTTGACAAGGACTTTATGATAAATTACCGAGTTGAAAATTTGGAAGCTCTTGTTGAAGAATTGAAAAAAGAAGGTGTAACCATAGTGGATAAAATGGAAACATATGACTATGGAAAATTTATCCATATTCTTGACGGAGAAGGAAACAAAATTCAACTTTGGGAAGCAATTGACTAATCTTTATAGTAGATAACAAAAACTGCAATTGAATAAACGAAAAGAACGCCTAACCGCTAATAGCTAAGTTTTCGTTGCGTGCGCAGCACGAACAATGAAAACCCTGTTGAACGGAACCTTCGGCAGCTTTTGGTTGGGTATTTTCCCACACTATGGGTTTATCGACAAAAGATTTTTAGAGATACAAGAGACTTTGAGAAGAGTCTCTTTTTTTATGGGTGATTTTGGTGGTTTTTTCTTGGTTTTATTGTGTTTTCTTTCACCTTTAGACATAATTTCCCTTACCCAAATCTTTTAAAATGCAGATTTAGGAGCAGGTAAATTTCGGCTCATCTCCAAAAACCAACTTGGCGGACCTCGAAGATCGAACGTGGCAATCGTTACCAAATTTCCAACTCTGCAACAACTACATTTCGGCTGAAAAACTTTTGGCGGAAGCTTTTCTTTAGGCTGGATGCCTAATTTTTGTTGCAGTTTTTTAAGCTTAATTCGTTTCCAAGTGCTGCTCAAAAAACCATAATGACGGATTTTCACAAATCTTTTCGGCAAAATATGCATCGCAAAACGGCGGATAAACTCCTCGTGGCTCAAAACCATCTGCTTTTTGATGCCTTTTTGGCGGTAATCTTTGTAAGAAAAAGTGACCGTCTCCGCGTCAATTTTTCTGATTCTCTGGTTGCTGACTGCGATTTTGTGGGAATAACGACCCAAATATTCCACCACCGATTTTGGGCTTCCAAAAGGCTTTTTAGCATAAACCACCCAAGGTTTTTCCCACAGATTTCGCCTGATTTTGGGATATTCTTCAAGATTTTTATCTTTTAGTTTCTCACAAAATTTACCCCTGAAAACTTTGCTCAAAGCCTTTACCGGAAACAAAAATTTACCGTCACTTCTAATGTTTTTCCAAGCTCCGTTTTCATCCACACCACCGCCCGGAACAATGCAATGCAAATGCGGATGAAGACTAAGATTCTGTCCCCAAGTGTGCAAAACAGCAATCATTCCCATTTGGAGATTTTTGTTTTTGCCAAACGTTTGAAGGGTTTCCCAAGCCGATTCAAATAAAATATCATACAACATCTTGGGCTCGTGAAGCGCTGTTTTGTTCAATACTTCCGGAAGCGTAAAAACCACGTGGAAATAAGGCACAGGAAGCAGTTCGGTTTCCCGTGTTTGTATCCAATCTTCTCGGTTTTTTCCCTGACATTTTGGGCAATGACGGTTTCGGCAGGAGTTGTAACTGATGCTTAAAACGCCACATTCATCACAAGCATCAATATGTCCGCCCAAAGCCGAAGTTCTGCACTTTTTTAAGGCAAATAAAGTTCTTAACTGCCAGGAATTAAGTTCTAAATTTTCCAATTTTGAACCTAAAATATTTAAAACATCGGCGACTTCGTATTGAGGTTGAGATTGAGGTTGAACTGACTGTTTTTTTGAGGTTTTAAAACCACTCATTTCTTCCCAAATTCTGAAAAAAGGGTATCGAGCGGTGAAAAGAGTTTTTGGGTGGAAAGTTGTGCAATTTGAAGATAAACCAGCGTCGTATCAATACTTTCGTGACCGAGAAGATTTTTGATGCTCAAAATATCCATCCCATCTTCCAGAAGATGCGTCGCAAAACTGTGCCGAAGCGTATGGACACTCACTTCTTTCAGGATGTTTGCCGTTTTTGATGCCTGTTTTACCGCCCACTGAACGCCTCTTTGTGAGTAACGGGAATCAAACTCTCCGCCGGCTCTTCCTTCTCGTGGCATTCCAAAGAGATAATCTTCCGGTTTTTCAGCTTCGATATACTTTTTGAGCCCACGAATCAGATGCTCAGAAAGTGGTAAATAGCGGTCTTTTTTTCCTTTTCCCTGAACCACTTTGAGTTGTTTTCGACCAAAATCTAAGTCGCACAAACGGAGATTTCGAACCTCCATACAGCGCAATCCGCAACCGTAAAGAATCCCGATTAAGATTTTATGCTTTAAAAGCTTACACCCCGAAAGCATCTGCCAAACCTCCTGTTTACTGAGAACTACAGGCAGTTTTTTCTCTTTTTTAATTTCCGGAAGACTCAAAAAATCATAACTTAAACCTTCCGATTTTAGCAGAAACCGAAGCCCGTAAACGGTGTGTTTGAAGTACGATTGTGATGGAGATTTAGATTTTTTCTGTAGATAAAAAAGGTAATCGTGAATTTGCTCGGGATCCAATTCTGTAGGAATTTTCCCGAAATGTAGCGACACCGCAGCGACGTGTCTGGAGTAATTTTGAAAGGTACTTTGGCTTCTTTCCCAACACCGAAACCGTACGTTCAAACCTATGCAAAAGCTCCGCAAATCCCGGAACTTCGCGCTTTGCCTGATTGATGATTTTGTTTTCTCTAAGCTCTTCTACACTCTTTTTTTTGTTGCCATTTTACTGATTTTTAATTAGTTTTACAAAGTAACTAAATATAGCGCTGAGAAAGCTACCGAAGGTTTAGTTCAACATTGTATTGGCAAAATGCGGGGCTAAACTCTGAATTAAAAATCTTCTCCTTTTTTGCCGCCGCTACTTTTCAATTCCACATTTTTTCGTAATTTAATTCCATTGAAAAAGCATCGGCTTCGTTTGGTCGAAATTGAACTTTTCGTTTAATTTAGCCAGCAAGACAAAATTCATTTCGTATATTTGCCAATATTTGTCAAGTCAAAACAAAGCAATAAATTTGAAAACAATAGGGACAATACTAAGGGAATTGAGAGAAGCAAAAGGACTTTTACTTAGAGAAGTTGGAGCGAAACTTTCTCTTGACCCGACTATTTTAAGCAAGATTGAACGGGATGAACGTATGCCTACAAGAGAACAGGTAAAAGCACTTTCAGACTTTTACAAAGAGCAGAAAAATGACGTAATTATTGCGTGGTTGTCCGACAAATTGGCTTACGAAGTACAGGACGAAGATTTGGCATTAGAAGCAATGAAAGTGGCAGAGGAAAAAGTAAAGTACAATGTAAAACATAAAAATAAATAATGAGTGAAGTAACCGAAATAGCAGAAGTTGAACAACAATTGGAAACGCTTGAAACGGAAGTGAAGAAATTCGCTAACGAACTTCCCTATTGGGCAAAATTTCTTGCAGAGAAAATTTTGTTGGGCAATGCTATTTCTGATAACGATATTGATACTTCACATTCTTATTTGCTTGAACACTTACAACTCATTGAAGAAACCCCAAAACCTGAAATTGAGATTGACTACAATGCCGAAAATTCAGGAAATTACAAAACCGATTTACTTTTTACAAAACTTGAAAATGTTGAAGGCGTAAACGCCTTGACCGAAAACCAAACGATTGAATTTAGCCCTAACCTAACAATTATTTACGGCACAAATGGTTCAGGAAAGTCAGGTTATGTAAGACTTTTGAAAAATGTTTTTTATTCAAAAGCACCCGAAAATATTTTGCCGAATGTTCATATTGACAATGGACACAAAAACGTTAATGCAAAATTTACTTTCAAATCAAACAATGCTGAAACTTCATTGGAGTTTGCAAACAAAGACAATGCAGAATTTGAGCAGTTTGCCGTTTTTGACGGAAACAGTGTTTTAAAGCACCTCGAAAACAAAAACGAATTTGAATTTAGACCAGCAGGATTAAGTTTTTTTGCCGATTACACAAACTCTGTTATCCGTGTAGAACAAAAGCTAAATGCTGAAATCACAATTAAACAATCACCAAATGATTTTTCAGTTTGGTTTGACGGTAATTCTGAAATAAAAACACTTGTTGAAAGTCTTAATGCAGAAACAAAAATTGACGACTTAAAAAAGTACACGCCTTTTTCTGATGAAGATAAAACCCAAAAAGAAACAATTCAAAAACAATATGATGAACTTCTTTTAGCTTCCAAAGGAAAAGAGAAAGAAATAAAAACGCTTGAAGGCATTAAAAGTTTATTGGCTCAAAATAAACAAGCGATTGAAAAACTTAATCAGTTTTTCACAACTGAAACTATTGGAAAAGTAAAAACTGCAATTACGGATTGTGTAACAAAAGAAACGACAGCAAAATCCGAGGAAATAGAAAATTTTAAAACCGATAAAATTGAAAACATTGGAACAACGGAATGGAAAAGTTTTATCGTATCTGCCGAAACGTTTGCTAAAACGCAAAAAGCGGAAAATATAGTTTATCCCGAAAATGGCGACAACTGTTTGCTTTGCCAACAGCCACTTTCAGACGAGGCACAAAAACTGATTTCCAATTATTGGACTTTCATAAAAAGTGTTGCAGAGCAAAACTCAAAACAAGCACAGGAAAAACTTAATAAAGCAAAAGAAAATTACGAAAACTTGAACTTTGACTTGTTTCCGCAAGACAATACGCTTACTGTTTGGCTAACTGAAAAATATCCGAACGAATTAGAAGCATTAAAATTGAAACTTGCAGAACAGAAAACACTTGCCGAAAACATTGTTTCAGATATTCAAAGCAAAACTGCAAACGAGAGAGCAGAAATAAAAATTAGTGTTGAACAACACACAACGATAGAAACAGCTATTGAGGCTTCTATCAAATTACTTAAAGAAGATGAGCAAAGTAAGGAATTAGAAAAATTACTAACCGCAAAAACACTTTTAGAACACAAGGAAAAATTTAATACGCATTTCTCAAAGTTTGAGACGTTTGTCAATAATCAGATTTGGATTAAAAAAGCCAACAAAGCGGATTATGCAAAACAGACAATTACCAAAACAGAAAAAGCCTTATCAAATAAATATTTCAATCAAAAATACATTGATGCTTTTAACGAAGAATGTCAAAAACTGAATGGAAATTTTGGAATTGACATCAATCACACAGGTTCGGCAGGAAAATCGTACAGACAACTCAAACTAAAAGGGAAAAACCCTAATGCTGTTTTGAGTGAAGGCGAACAAAAAGTAATTGCTATTGCAGATTTTCTTGCAGAAATGCACTTATCGGAAATAAACAGGGGAATTATTTTTGACGATCCTGTTACCTCGTTGGATCATAGTCGCAAAGAAACAATAGCGCAAAGATTAGTTGAGGAAAGTGATATAAAACAAGTAATTATTTTCTCTCACGATATTGTCTTTATAAAATATTTAGAAAATCACGGAAAAAACAAATATAAAACAGACAAAACAAAAGTAGCCGTTCACTCTATTGTTAGTAGTGGTAGAGAAATTATTGGTATAATTGAGTTGCAGAATACACCATTGAAAGATAGTACATATACAAATTCACATATTCCTAAACAATACCATATCAGAGCAAAAAAAGAACCTGACCGAAGTTTTGCCCAAAACCTTATTCGTTCAGGTTATGGAGCATTGCGTAGCTGTTATGAAGGAATTGTTGTAACGAAGTTATTAGCAAGTACTGTTCAGAGATATGACACTTTGGTACGAGTTCCTAATATCCGAAATGTGAAGTTCAATAATGATTTATATGAGAGAATTGCCAAAAACCATTCCGTACTTCACGATTTAATCGAAGGACATTTACCTGTTGATGAGTTAAACCAATTTCTTACTTGTGATAAATTGGATAATGAAATAACTGAATTTGAAAACATTTTAGACGAAATAGATAAGATTTAACGATATGCCAACCCTCAATTTCAAAGGAAAAACATTTGTGCAAAACCACCATTTGGCGGTAAAGTACCACCAATTAGTGCCAAAGGCAGAATTAAGCCTTACAGACAAAGTTTCTCTGCACGATAACTTGATAGTACAAGGCGACAACCTGAAAGCATTAAAAGCACTTTTGCCAACTTATGCGGGAAAAATTAAGTGCATTTATATAGACCCACCTTACAACACAGGAAACGAAAATTGGGTGTACAACGACAACGTAAACAGCCCGATGATTAAAGAATGGTTGGGCAGTGTGGTGGACAAAGAGGATATGACACGCCACGACAAATGGCTTTGCCTGATGATGCCACGCCTAAAACTGTTGCGTGAATTATTGAGCGAGGACGGTGCTATTTTTATATCTTGTGATGATAACGAAAATTATCATTTAAGGTGTCTGCTTGATGAAATTTTTAGTGCAGATAATTTTGTTGCCAACATAACAGTAAAGGCCAATCCAAGAGGACGACAATCAGATAATAATGTTGCAACTCTTCACGACACACTTTTTATCTATGCAAAGAACAATCAGTTTTTTGAATTAGACGGATTGCCTCTTACACAAGATGATATTGAAGATTTTGGCAAACAAGATGAAGATGGTAAAATGTGGCGAGAATTAGGGTTGCGACAACGTGGAGCAGCTTCTTTGCGTACAGACAGACCTGATATGTTTTTTCCAATCTTTGTAAATCCAAAGGATTGTTCGGTAAGTCTCACAAAATCTCAAACCCATTCCGTTGAGGTATTACCTAAAAAATCAGACGGACGAGAAGGTAGATGGATGTGGGGACTTGATAAATCCAAAAATGAAGTAAACAGAGTTTATGCAAGACTAATACAGAGACGAAATGAATACGATATTTTTATCAAAGACTATTTAGAAAGAAATGATGAACAACGAACAAAAAAACCACGTTCAATATGGATTGACAAAGATGTCAATACAGAAGCAGGTGGAAAATTGTTGAAGCAAATCTTTCCAGACAGTAAATTCCCTTATCCTAAACCGTTAGGTTTATTGACAAAGGTTCTGCAAATAGGAACAGATAAAAACTCAATTATCCTGGACAGCTTTGCAGGTTCAGGCACAACGGCACACGCAGTTTTAGAACTCAACAAAGAAGACGGAGGCAATCGTAAATTTATTTTAGTAGAACAGGAAGATTATGCCAATACCATTACAGCCGAAAGAGTTCGCAGGGTTATCAAAGGTGTTCCAACAGCCAAAAACGAAAATCTGAAAAAAGGTACAGGCGGTTCATTCAGCTATTTTGAGTTGGGCGAAACCATAGAAATGGAAAGTTTGTTGAGAGGGCAAAGTTTACCGTCTTTTACCGAGTTTGCACGTTATCTTTTTTATACAGCCACAGGCGAAGAATTTAACGAGAAAAATATTGACACAAAAACAGGCTTTATAGGCGAAAGCAAAAATTATGAAGTATATCTGTTTTACAATGCCGATATTGAATGGTTGAAAACAAATGCTTTGACATTAGACCGTTGCAAAGCACTTCCAAAATTCAAAGGAAAACAGCGTTTAGTTTTTGCACCTGCCAAGTATGTGGACGATTACACATTGCTTGAACACCGTATTGATTTTTGCCAATTACCTTACGAAATTTATAGAATACAGAAGTAATGAGATTAAAGCACTATCAGGATAAGGTTTTAAAGGAACTCAAAGAATATTTGAGTGCTTTGGCTGATGCGAAAAAAGAGTTTGAAGAAATTGCCGAACTCAAACCGCACTTGGCAAAACATATTAATTTCCCGAAAGAGGCTTGGGAAAAATCAACAGGTCGTATTGTTTACAGTTCTAAAACAAACGGCTTAGACGAACCTGTACCTGATATTTACCTGAAAGTGCCGACAGGTGGCGGAAAAACGTTGTTGGCTTGCCACGCTATTGACAGTATTCAAAAAACATACCTTAAAAAACAAACAGGTTTGGTGCTTTGGGTTGTGCCGTCCACGCAAATTTATCGTCAAACCATAAAAGCATTAAAAGACAGAAACCACCCATACAGACAGGTTTTAGACATTTCGAGCGGTGGCAAAACATTGATAAAAGAAAAAACAGAAATGTTTAATCGCCTTGATGTGGAAGAACATTTGGTGGTTTTATTGTTAATGTTACCGTCTGCAAATCGTCAGAATAAAGAAACGCTGAAAGTATTCCGTGACCAAGGTGGATTTACAGATTTTTTTCCGAGAGAAGATGATTTTGAAGGACATAAAAAACTGAAAGAGTTACTTCCGAATTTGGATTGTTTCACAACCGAAATGGAAGTATTCGGAACGCAAATAAAAACTTCGTTGGGCAATACCTTGAAAGTGTTGCGTCCGCTTGTGGTTATTGACGAGGGACACCGTGCTTATGGCGAAAATGCGAGAAACACGATACGAAATTTCAATCCGAGTTTCATATTGGAACTTTCGGCAACACCACCGCCAAACAGCAATGAGTTGGTAAAAATTACAGGAAGGGAATTGCACGAAGAAGAAATGATAAAGTTGGATATTCACTTAACCAACAAAACAAGTTTGGATTGGGAAGATACATTATTGGCAAGTTTTGAGAAACGAAACGATTTAGAGAAAAAAGCCAAAGAATACGAAGCCAATACAGGCGAATATATCCGTCCGATTTGCTTGATACAGGTAGAGCGGACAGGAAAAGACCAACGGGATAAAAAGTTTATTCACGCAGAAGATGCGAAAGAATATTTAATCAAAAAATGTAATATCCCTGAAAGCCATATTGCTATCAAATCAAGTGAAAAAGACGATATTGAGGGAATAGATTTGTTTGCACAAGATTGCGAAATACGCTATATCATTACCAAACAAGCCTTACAAGAGGGTTGGGATTGTTCGTTTGCGTATGTGCTTACGGTGCTTACCAATCCAAGTTCCGCAACAGGAATTACGCAGTTGGTCGGTCGTATTTTACGACAACCATTCGCACGAAAAACCAAAGTGCAGGATTTGGACGAGTGTTACGTTTTTACGTTCCGTCAAAATGCAAAATCGTTGGTAAGCGATATCAAGAAAGGATTGGAAGATGAAGGATTAGGCGACATTGCAGGAAGAATTGTAAGTGATGATGCAGGAACTGACACAGGCGGTTTAAGAGAGCGTGAAATGCAGTATCGTTCTGGCTTTAAAAAATTTGAAGGGAAAATTTATTTACCAAAATTCGTTGTTCAGGAAACGGAAAGTTGGCGAAACCTGAATTTTGAAATTGATATTTTAAGTGATATAGATTGGGAAGACATCAATATTGACGAAATCAAAAATCTTTCGTTGCAAAACAAATTGAGTAAAGAGCAAGAAATTGTTTTGGGATTGAGCAATGAAGAACAGGAATTATTGAGAGAAACAGGCAGAGCAGAAAAGACAGGAACGTTGGAAATTGACGAAGTTTTTCTGACAAGACAGATAACCGAAATTGTTCCTAACCCTTGGTATTGCTTTCAAATTGGTAAAAAAGCGATTGATTTATTGCAACATAAATACGACCGTGAAACGGTTGCAACTAACTTTGTTTTCATTATTGAAGAACTGAAAAAGATTTTGGACAAAGAACGTAACCGCTTATCCGAACAGGTTTTTAGAAATATGATTACCGATAAAAAACTTTGTTTTTTCCTGATTGAAAACAAAGGCGGATTTGTATTGCCGTCCAGAATAAAAGTAAAAAGCAACAAACAATTGGTGCGGAACGACAACACAGCTATTCAAAAATCGCTGTTTGACTACGTTCCCGAAGAAAATATCAATGACCTTGAAAAATCGGTTGCTATTTATTTGGACGAACAGGAAAAACTATTGTGGTGGTATCGCAATATGAGCCGACAGGATTATCATATACAAGGTTGGAAACGCAATAAGATTTACCCTGACTTTATCGCAACAGACAAAAAAGCAGATAAAGACGACTACGGAACGGTGTATGTTTTGGAAACAAAAGGTATTCATCTAAGAAACGAGGACACTAAATACAAACAAGATGTATTTGCATTATGCAATGAATTGGGAGCAAAAAAAGCGTGGAAGGAATTGTTTGACGAATTTCCCGACCACGGTTTTCAGTTTCAAGTTGTGTTTGAGGACGAATGGCAAAACAAAATAAATGAACTGATGTCGTAACAGCCCACGCTTTTGGTAGCACATTTGCATTTTCCCAACCGCACAAAAGCCTAACAAAAATGCAAAAGAGCTACCAAGCCAACGCTCAACAGAACAACCGAAAAGAGCCACTACCGCTAATAGCTAAGTTTTCGTTGCGTGCGCAGCACGAACAATGAAAACCCTGTTGAACGGAACCTTCGGCAGCTTTTGGTTGGGTATTTTCCCACACTATGGGTTTATCGACAAAAGATTTTTAGAGATACAAGAGACTTTGAGAAGAGTCTCTTTTTTTATGGGTGATTTTGGTGGTTTTTTCTTGGTTTTATTGTGTTTTCTTTCACCTTTAGACATAATTTCCCTTACCCAAATCTTTTAAAATGCAGATTTAGGAGCAGGTAAATTTCGGCTCATCTCCAAAAACCAACTTGGCGGACCTCGAAGATCGAACGTGGCAATCGTTACCAAATTTCCAACTCTGCAACAACTACATTTCGGCTGAAAAACTTTTGGCGGAAGCTTTTCTTTAGGCTGGATGCCTAATTTTTGTTGCAGTTTTTTAAGCTTAATTCGTTTCCAAGTGCTGCTCAAAAAACCATAATGACGGATTTTCACAAATCTTTTCGGCAAAATATGCATCGCAAAACGGCGGATAAACTCCTCGTGGCTCAAAACCATCTGCTTTTTGATGCCTTTTTGGCGGTAATCTTTGTAAGAAAAAGTGACCGTCTCCGCGTCAATTTTTCTGATTCTCTGGTTGCTGACTGCGATTTTGTGGGAATAACGACCCAAATATTCCACCACCGATTTTGGGCTTCCAAAAGGCTTTTTAGCATAAACCACCCAAGGTTTTTCCCACAGATTTCGCCTGATTTTGGGATATTCTTCAAGATTTTTATCTTTTAGTTTCTCACAAAATTTACCCCTGAAAACTTTGCTCAAAGCCTTTACCGGAAACAAAAATTTACCGTCACTTCTAATGTTTTTCCAAGCTCCGTTTTCATCCACACCACCGCCCGGAACAATGCAGTGCAAATGCGGATGAAGACTAAGATTCTGTCCCCAAGTGTGCAAAACAGCAATCATTCCCATTTGGAGATTTTTGTTTTTGCCAAACGTTTGAAGGGTTTCCCAAGCCGATTCAAATAAAATATCATACAACATCTTGGGCTCGTGAAGCGCTGTTTTGTTCAATACTTCCGGAAGCGTAAAAACCACGTGGAAATAAGGTACCGGAAGCAGTTCGGTTTCCCGTGTTTGTATCCAATCTTCTCGGTTTTTTCCCTGACATTTTGGGCAATGACGGTTTCGGCAGGAGTTGTAACTGATGCTTAAAACGCCACATTCATCACAAGCATCAATATGTCCGCCCAAAGCCGAAGTTCTGCACTTTTTTAAGGCAAATAAAGTTCTTAACTGCCAGGAATTAAGTTCTAAATTTTCCAATTTTGAACCTAAAATATTTAAAACATCGGCGACTTCGTATTGAGGTTGAGATTGAGGTTGAACTGACTGTTTTTTTGAGGTTTTAAAACCACTCATTTCTTCCCAAATTCTGAAAAAAGGGTATCGAGCGGTGAAAAGAGTTTTTGGGTGGAAAGTTGTGCAATTTGAAGATAAACCAGCGTCGTATCAATACTTTCGTGACCGAGAAGATTTTTGATGCTCAAAATATCCATCCCATCTTCCAGAAGATGCGTCGCAAAACTGTGCCGAAGCGTATGGACACTCACTTCTTTCAGGATGTTTGCCGTTTTTGATGCCTGTTTTACCGCCCACTGAACGCCTCTTTGTGAGTAACGGGAATCAAACTCTCCGCCGGCTCTTCCTTCTCGTGGCATTCCAAAGAGATAATCTTCCGGTTTTTCAGCTTCGATATACTTTTTGAGCCCACGAATCAGATGCTCAGAAAGTGGTAAATAGCGGTCTTTTTTTCCTTTTCCCTGAACCACTTTGAGTTGTTTTCGACCAAAATCTAAGTCGCACAAACGGAGATTTCGAACCTCCATACAGCGCAATCCGCAACCGTAAAGAATCCCGATTAAGATTTTATGCTTTAAAAGCTTACACCCCGAAAGCATCTGCCAAACCTCCTGTTTACTGAGAACTACAGGCAGTTTTTTCTCTTTTTTAATTTCCGGAAGACTCAAAAAATCATAACTTAAACCTTCCGATTTTAGCAGAAACCGAAGCCCGTAAACGGTGTGTTTGAAGTACGATTGTGATGGAGATTTAGATTTTTTCTGTAGATAAAAAAGGTAATCGTGAATTTGCTCGGGATCCAATTCTGTAGGAATTTTCCCGAAATGTAGCGACACCGCAGCGACGTGTCTGGAGTAATTTTGAAAGGTACTTTGGCTTCTTTCCCAACACCGAAACCGTACGTTCAAACCTATGCAAAAGCTCCGCAAATCCCGGAACTTCGCGCTTTGCCTGATTGATGATTTTGTTTTCTCTAAGCTCTTCTACACTCTTTTTTTTGTTGCCATTTTACTGATTTTTAATTAGTTTTACAAAGTAACTAAATATAGCGCTGAGAAAGCTACCGAAGGTTTAGTTCAACAAGGGTTTTGCAAAATGGCGGGGTTAAGTCTAAATTGAAAGTTTGTGCATTTTAATCCGCAAAAGCCAATTTTATTGGCTTTTTTATTTAATTTAGCAAATAGAAATTGGCTTTTGCTACGTTCCGTCTAAATCGAAACTTTTCGCTTCGATTTTCCGCCACTTCGTAAAGCCCGAAAACGTTAGCCACAATTTTGCAAGAACGTCTCCGATTGAAAAACAAATATTTTTAAGTCCCTTCCTCTGAAATAAATATTATTACTTTTCACCAAATAATAATAATTTAAATTTTTTTTTAAATGAAAAATATTTCAATAATCATTTTAATATTTGTTTTAAGTTGCCAGCAGAAAAAATCAACTGAGATTAAAAGTCAAAATCACATAGTTGAGAGAGACACTGTTCAAAACGTTGAAAACAATCCAGTTTCGAAATCACTAGCAAAGGATACTGCCAAGCAAAAACTACCTGAAGAAATAAAGCAAAATTCTGTTGAAGCAGATGCAGATTTTCAGTGGGAAGCAAATGAGAAATTAAGTAAACTTTTAAAACATTACGGTGAAAATTTGCCTGACTATTTTGGAGGCGGATTCATCGATGAAAAAGGAAATTTAGTGATCAATATCAAAGGGAAATTGGAAAATGGTAAACGAAAAATCACGAATATTATTGGCAGTGATAATATTCGATTTAAGAGTACAAAGTATTCGAGCAAAGAATTGAATGATATTATGGATTATCTAAATCATTTTGCACAAAAATCTGAAAATAAAAAAACGATAACTAATCTCTCTGGCTGGTCATTAATGGCAAATTATATCGAAGTTTGTTTTAAAAAAATGGACAAAAATAGTGAAGCAGATTTCAGAAAATATATTTTAGATTCTGAGGCAATTCGTTTTAAGGAATGTGGCGAATTCCGAAATAACTAATGTACGTCTTCAAACTAAACCGCAGTGGCGGCATCATTAAAGTCATCTAGTATTGAATTTACAATTCTCTCAGATGCAGTATCACAAAAGTCCATTCCTGAATAATCTGGATTTAGACCACCAATAAATGGAACAGACATATTATAGAATTTTTTATTGCTGACTGC
The DNA here is from genome assembly GCF_022811665.1 of Chryseobacterium oryzae. NCBI lineage: Bacteria > Pseudomonadati > Bacteroidota > Flavobacteriia > Flavobacteriales > Weeksellaceae > Chryseobacterium > Chryseobacterium oryzae. The sequence continues at coordinate 24,246 of NZ_CP094530.1, read as the reverse complement.
ATAAATATCTTTTTTTTCGAAATTATCTCCTATGTTAAGACCTGTAACTAATAAATAGTATTTGCCTGTCGAATCCTGCTTAACATTCTGATTTCCATTTTGTATTTCTTCTTCAGCAATGTCATTATTTTTAAAATATAGAAATCCTCTTGATATCAATTGTTCGTTTTTTACACTTTCAAATGGAAAATCTCCGTAATTCATAGGTTTTTGACCGATGGCATCAACGAACATATCATATTTGATTTTCCTACTTCCGTTGTCATCTTTGATGTTATATATTGCGCCATAATTTTCATTAGGAACTACATCACTGTCTTTACCAACTGAACTTACTTCAAGGATATTAGCATTGTATAATGCCATTATTTCGTGGTAAGAAGATTGTGGAAGTGAAGCAATAATGATTGATATAAGCGGCATTAATTTTCCTTTTAACCTTAACATATCTTCTGCAGGAAAATGTTTTGCAGGATAATTTACAGCATAACTAAAAGCGGATAAAATTTCTTTCCAAACAATAGATTGGTGGCGTTCAATAGATTTTTCAGCTTCTGTGAATTCTGCTTTTAATAAAGTAAAACTGTCTAACTCATTTCTAATTTTTAGCATTTCATCAACGAATTGCTCAATTGATAGATCTTTTATGCGGTCATAAAATTTATAGTCTTTTTCTTTAACTCTTTCTATGAAATTCTTTTTAAAAACATAATCTAAATCAACGAAACCATTATTTTTGTTTTTATAATCATTAATTTCCTCATTGTTCATAGTCCAGTTTGTATCAAATGCTTCATCCTCTGTATGAAATCGTAACGCTGGTAAAAAACCACTTAATGAATATAAATGAATTTTAAAATTTGGACTCTCATGTGAGACTATATATTCTAGATTACCATTCTCATCTTCTTTATATATACCGTTGTTTCTAGAAATTGTTTTTATAGCATCAACTGCTGTAAGAGAAGCTCCCCTTATTGCAACAGGATAATTATTTTTACCTGTAAATTTTGACGGTGGGTATGGAGAATCATACCAATTTTCAATCTTATCTTCAAATGTTTTTTTCCATAGATGTCCTATACATATTACAGTGTAATCAGATTTAAAAGTATCATTATCAGTAATTATGTTGAAAATATTATCAGAATACTTAATGTCTTTAACTTCAGTATTTAGGAGTAACTGTAATTCAATGCCTTGCTTTATAAGTTCTGATGAATAAATTTTAAATTGTTCCTCAAGATAATTTCCAAGCAGTAGCCGTGGTATAACTTCGTATTCATTTATATTTCCACCTTTAACAAAATTCTGAAAACCTTGATCTGGTTTACGTTTAATGTATTCTGAAAATGATTCGAATAATTTAGGTAATTCATTAGCACTTACATTAGCTACGTGTTCTTCTTTGCTACCAAATTTACCATAAGGCATGCCTACACCAAATCTGTCATTTCTTTCAAAAATTATGATTTTTTTGAATTGTAATTTCTTGTCGTAAACTTGCTTAAGCATAAAAAGTGCTGCTGGTCCACCACCGATTAAAGCGAGGGTTGATGTTGCATTCATAGATTATCTTTTTTATTTTATTATGATTTGGTTTTTTTATTGATTTTAGAAAACCATTTAATTTTCTAATGCAACATTTTTATGAGTAAAAGGATACAATTAATCTAAATTTTTTACTTCTCTGAATATTGTTTTTACAACTCCTCTTGTCTCAATGATTTCTCCTTCTGGAATTGTCAAAATTGGGAATTCTTCATTAAGAGGTTTTAAGCATTTATTTTTTAAATCAATTTTTTTTGCAGAAAAACCATCTCCTGGAATATAAACAATTGCTAAATCATTGTTTTTTGCGTCTAAATCTGCTCTAATAACCAAATAATCTCCTGGCAAAATATAGGGATAGTTTGACATTCCTTTAGCTTTACCAATATATGTTGCTTCGGGTTTAGATAAAAATTTTTCGTCTAAACTGATACGTTTGCCTGAAAAATCTTCTGCAGGTGAAGGAAAGCCGTTTGCAATCGAATTGTGCAACTCTACATAAAACTTTTTACCATCTTTTTTAATTTCAAAAAATTCTAATTCATCAGAATTCTTGGTCATTTTCTTTAATATCATCCGATTTCTATTAGATCATTCCACTTTGTTGTATAGCATTTAGATAGTTTTTCTCTACGCATTTTTTCTCTTTTTTTCAAATCTTGGGAAGCAATTCTTACCACCGGATCCATTTTAGAGATATTTAATTTATCCAATGTCTCCATCAAAACTTTATGTTTATCTGATTCATTAAAAAATAGATTCATTTGTTTGTATGGTTCCGGTGTAATTTCGTGGACTACTACACCTGTTTTTTTATATCCGAAACCATCTATGTAAATGATATTTAGGGCTTGTTTGGCGTACTTTGCTATGGTAATGTCTGAGTTTGTAGGGAATGGTAAATTAATTACCACTTTATTTGAATATTGCGGATTATTTTCTTTAAATCTGTTCGTAATTAGAAAGACTTCAATTTTACTGCAAAATGATTTTTCTCTGCGAAGTTTCTCGGCACAACGCACTGCAAATGTGCTTACTCTTTCTGCAATATTATTATATTCATATTCATCAGAAGCAAAACTCCTTGTTGTAGCAATGGCTTTTTTTCTTTCCTGTACTTCTAAGTCTAAAAAATTAATCCCTAACAATTCTTTTTTTAATCTTAAACCGACAATTGAAAATTCCTTTTGAACCGTGTAATCATCTAATTGGGTGAAATCATAAGCCGTTTTTACATTCCACGAAATTAATTTTTTAGAAATCTGTCTGCCAATACCCCAAACATCTTCAATATTTAACCATTTTAATGCTTTAATACGCTTTTCCTCATTATCAATTACATACACACCGTTACATCTATCAGGAAATTTTTTAGCAATTTTGTTTGCCACTTTCGCCAATGCTTTAGTAGGTGCGAAACCAACACAAACAGGAAGCCAAGTGTTTTTTTTTACAGCATTTTTCATTTTTTGACCATAATCAAAAAGATTAAAATCTTGAAAGCCAACAAATTTTAAGAAAATTTCATCAATGGAATACACTTCAATGTCCGGCGTAAAATATGACAGCGTTTTCATTACCCTTTTACTCATATCATCATACAGTTCATAATTACTGGAAAATACTTTAATATCATATTTTTCTGTAAATTCTTTCAACTGATATGCAGGTAAACCCATTTTAATTCCTAAATCTTTTGCTTCATAACTTCTTGCAATAACACAACCATCATTATTTGATAAAACAACAATGGGAACACCTTCCAAATGAGGTTGGAATGCACGTTCTGCGGATGCATAAAAATTATTACAATCTACTAATGCAAACATTTTTTTGAATTATAAAGCAAATAAATTAAAATAAGTGTAAATTTATGCAATAAATCCTCAAGCCAAATAATTAAATGGATAATATTTTTACACAAGAAGAAATACGGTTTCTACAAAGGTTAAACAAAGAAAGTGGTTTTGATTATGCAAAATATAATTGTAATGGATTGGATGTTCGTGACGATGAAGTGATCATTAATATTGTTGATAATGATTTCAAAGGAGATGATTTGAATGATGCAGATATTTTAGCAGATTTATTAAAAAAAACTTATGATAAAATTCAATATGGCTATGAGTTATTTATAGAAAATGAAGGTAACGAAATTAAACTTGTAAAAATATAGATATGTGTTATCGCTTTAGTACATTATATACAGCAAAGGAAGCAGAACAGTATTACAATGCTTATGAAATTGAGGAAGGATATTATACTGTTGATGAATTAAATGGCTTTAATTATCCTGAAACTGCTATCATAATGGATATTGCACCTACAGAAATAGTTGTGGGTAAATGGGGTTTATTTCCTAGTTGGGCGAAAGAAGATTTCCAAAAGAAAACCAATACCTTAAATGCTAAGGTAGAAACGATACCTCAATTGGCTTCCTATAAAAATTCAGTTAATAAAAGATGCGTAATACCGGCAAAACATTTTTACGAATGGCAATGGTTGGATGAAAAAGGAAAAACTAAAAAAAAGTTTAAAATAAAAATTAAAGATCAAGAGTTATTCTCTTTGGCAGGTATTTATAATTTATGGACTAATCCGACAACAGGAAAGCAACTTAAGACTTACAGTATTGTTACCACTGCTGCAAATGATTTGATGAGTATTATACATAACAATAAGAAAAGAATGCCGATTTGTTTAAATAAAGATCTTCATAAATTATGGTTGGACCAAAAACCTTTAGAAATGTTTAGTTATCCTAATTTAGATCCCGAACTTGTGGCTGTGGAAGCAGAAGAAACATTTGCAGATACTTTGTTTCCAGAAGTGAACTCAAAATAATATTAATGAGTAAATGATTAAAAAAAAGGAAAAATAATTTCAATAAAATCTGCTAAAATAAAATATCAAATTTAAGTTTCAGAGATTAATTCAAGTTTTCATAATTGGAAGGGATGGCAAAACTTTGTTATTCCTTTTTTATATCACTGAAATTTCAGCTTTACCGTTTAACAAGTTTTAATAAAAGGTGTTCAGACTTTTGTACTACACTACTTAATTCTGCACAAATTTCTAGAAATGAAAGTCTATTAAAATATTCGTCCATTGAGTCATCCAGAGATTCTTCGGTAGGAAGTTTTGACTGATCAAATTCAAAATTATTATGGGTGAAGGAAATAGTTGCTAATTCGTAATGTTGAATTAAGTTTTTCAAATGCTCTGCGTCAATTGCAGGAATCATTTTATAAAGATCATAATTTCTCATTTTAATTAAACTAATTTATTTAAAATTGTTGATATAAAGATTAGTTATAATTTATTTAATTGTGTAGTATTTATAATAACAATTTATTAATACTAAAAAAAATAAATACGGATTAAAGAAACTTTGCTAATAGAAAACCTACAATTAACGCAATTATGATTAAAATAATGGTAAATGTAGAATTGTTTTTTTTATTTGACAAAACTGCATACAATAACTAAGCTTTAGCTTCGCTCTGTTCACTTCGTTCGGGTCGTCTTGTCTGCAAGACACAAGATGAAAGCCCCTTGAGCGGAAGCTTCGGTAGCTTTTCTCCAGCATTTTGGTATTCTTATGGGTTAAAAATATAAAATCCGAATTTATCATCTAATTTAAACGTTTAATAATTGAAATATTGGTATATTAGTTGATAAATTTCTTTTGAATTCTCAAGTAATTGCCATAGGGGCAATTTTTCTTTTTATTTAGCTCTAGTTTTACCAATCAGAAGAATATAACTTATGAAATTATTAAAAAACACCCATCTCCATTCCCATTATGATATGATTGTATTCTGTCATTTACGTTGGGATTTCGTATATCAAAGGCCACAACATTTAATCAGCAGATTATCAAAAAATTTAAAAATTTTAATGGTAGAGGAGCCTATTGGTAGGGCAGATCACAAGGAACTGGAAGGGTTAGCAGTAAGCGAATCAATTCATATCTTGCGACCAACTGTCGACAACATGAATGAATTAGGAGCATTCCTGAAGAAAACATTAAAAACTCAGGTATTTTCCTTCGGCTGGTTTTATTCTGCTGCATTTGTAGATGTCCTAGATTATTTAGATTTTGGCGTAATCGTTTACGACTGCATGGATGAACTTTCACTTTTTAAAGGGGCTTCACCAGAGTTAATTTCACAAGAAAAATATTTATTATCTGCTGCCGATGTTGTTTTTACAGGAGGAAAGTCTCTTTACGAAGCCAAAAAAGAAAAACACCATAATGTTTATTGTTTCCCGAGTTCCGTTGATCAGAACCACTTTGAACAAAATGATAAAAATGCCGAACTCCCTGAGGATATACAATCCATACCGACACCTATTGTTGGATATTACGGCGTAATCGATGAGCGTATTGATCTGGATCTCTTAGAAATGAGTGCTCTAAAAATGCCTGAGGTTTCTTTTGTGATGATTGGCCCAATCTGTAAAATTGGTGAAGAGGATTTACCAAAAGCAAAAAATATTTTTTATCTAGGAATGAAAACCTATGAAGAACTTCCAACTTATCTTAATGCTTTTGATTTTGCAATGATGCCTTTTGCGTTAAATGATTCTACAAAATTTATCAGTCCGACAAAGACTTTAGAATATATGTGTGCGAAGAAGCCAATCATTTCTACGAAAATTAAAGATGTCGTTAGGGATTATAGTGATTGTATTAATCTTATTGAAGATGAAAATGATTTTAAGCAAGCAATCTTGCAACCCAAAAGTAATTTCGAGGATTTATATAATGAAATTTTAGAACGAACGTCCTGGGACATTACTGCCTCAAAAATGTATAAAATAATAAAAGAAATAGCATGACGAATTTTGACATATTAGTTATTGGTGCTGGAATTTCAGGCGCTGTTCTTGCGGAACGCTACGCCTCTATAGGAAAGCAAGTTTTAATTATCGAGAAGAGAGATCACATTGCTGGAAATTGTTTTGATTATTTTGATGAAAATGGAATACTGACCTCAAAATATGGTGCCCACCTCTTTCACACCAATGACAAGGGAGTTTGGGATTATGTGAATCAGTTTTCGGATTGGTATACGTGGGAGCATAAAGTTATCGCTAAAGTAGACGATCATTTGGTTCCTATTCCAGTAAATATTACCACAGTCAATACTTTATTCAATGAAGAAATTTCATCAGAGGAGGAAATGCAAAAATGGTTGTCAGAGAACAGGGTTAAATATGATTCACCTAAAAATGGAGAGGAAGCAGTTCTAAACAGAGTAGGTAAAGTTTTATATGAAAAAATGTTTAAACATTATACAAAAAAACAGTGGGATAAATATCCCTCAGAACTCCACGCATCGGTTCTAGAACGAATTCCTGTTAGAGATAATTATGATGATCGTTATTTCTCTGACATTTATCAAGCCTTGCCTAAAGGAGGTTATACCAAAATGTTTCAAAAAATATTAGATCATCCCAACATTACCGTTTTACTTAACACCGATTATTTTGAGGTTAAAGATCAGATATCAGGATACGAAAAATTATTCTATACAGGTCCCATCGACCGCTTCTTTGCCTTTAATAAAAATCTTACTGAAAAATTGGAGTACCGATCTATCAACTTCGTTAGAGAAGATATTGATAAGGAATATTTTCAGGAAAATTCTGTGGTTAATTACCCCGGGGAAGAAGTGGACTATACGCGAATTGTAGAATATAAGCATTTCGGAAATCAAAAATCACCAACTACCAGTATCGTAAAAGAATTTACTGTTGATCACGGAGAGCCTTACTATCCGGTCCCCAACGAAAAAAACCAAGCCATCTATGCTCAATATAAAAAAGAGGCGGATAAATTAGTCGATGTTCATTTTGTAGGGAGATTGGCTAATTATAAATATTTCAATATGGATCAAGCCTTTAGAAATGCATTAGATCTTTTCGAGTCTCTAGAATTAAAAATCCTTAAAGATAATCACTGTGCAAAATCCATTTAGTTCTTTTTTCATGGGCGGTTTTGAATGTGCAGATCATATAAATCGTTCTGGTGAACGCGTAAATCTTTTAGAAATAACGCAACATCATCTAAAAGTTGAAGAAGACTACAAATTATTAATTGATATGGGAATCACCTCTGTAAGAGAGGGAATTTGTTGGAGCGCTGTAGAGATAAGTCCAGGTAAGTTTGATTTTAGTGAAGTTCTGAATAGAATTAAAATCGCGGATAAACTAGGAATTCAACAGATTTGGGACATGATCCACTTTGGATATCCAGATGATTTATTTCCAACTCATCCCAAATTCTGTGACCGATTCACACAATTATGCACAGAATTTGTCAGATTTTATAAACAAAATTCCACGCAAAATCTATTGATTGTACCGATTAACGAAATCAGTTTTTTATCGTGGTTTTCAGGGGATGCAAGAGGTACAGTTCCCTTTTTAGAAAGAAGCGGTTGGGATATCAAATATCATTTATGCAAAGCTGCAATTTTAGGTATTAAAGCTATTAAAGAAGAGGATTCTTCAGCGACAATAATTTTAGTGGAGCCTTTGGTTAAAGTTCATCAAAATGGATTACTATCTGAGGAAAAACTCTTCAAAATTAATGAGTACCAATTTGAAGCAGCTGATATGATCTCTGGTAGAATTTGTCCAGAGCTGGGAGGTAACCCCAACCTTTTTGACATTTTAGGAGTCAATTACTATTGGAATTGCCAATGGATAGAAGGAGGAGAAACTGTTTATTGGCCAGATGCAATTAAGGCAAGAGTTCCATTAAGAAAGTTGCTGTTCGGAGCTTTCCTGCGTTATAAAAAACCTCTATTTATTTCAGAGACAGGACATTTTGGAGAAGGAAGAGTAGAGTGGCTACAAGAAATTGGTGAGGAATGCCGATCTGTAATAAACGCTGGTATTCCGTTTTGGGGAGTTTGTATTTATCCGGTGACAGATAGACCTAATTGGGACAATCTGTTGGAATATAGCAATTGTGGCATTTTTGATCTTGATGAAGAAGGCAATCGAATACCTCATGCAGAATATATCGAAGAACTAAAGACTCAGCAACTCAATTTTAATAATATTTTGATCAAATAATCTTATTACCTGTGAATGCTCCCACGAAACAGGCTAATAGAAATTTCGCCTTAATTACGCTAAACAGAACTCAGATTTAATTTCCAACAGAATATTTAAAGTTGTCGCAACTTCAAATGAAATAATAAAATCCAAACAAAATTTTTCCCCCAGGTCTCAGCCTGTGTTAACTGTAGAATCTTTTATTTTTGCTAATTTTACTGTCAAACACGCAGAATATTTCTAGTAATATCATGACTACTAAGGAAGTGCGTAAAATGCTAATTAATAGGTTCTAATAAATAACATCTTGTAAATTAAAGTAAAACGCAGAAAAAAGAAATTTAGATTTTTCTTGATTTCAATTCAAATTAGTTGCGGAAACTACAAGTTCTTCCTCGATAATTCTATCCATTCTTACGCAGAAAAAGGAAATATCTAATATGTTTATTCGCAATGGTATTACTTTCGATGTAGTAAATACATTTAAGATTACAGCCAATATATTACGTGAACTCTTGCAAGTCTTGTTTAATATTAAAGATTTTTCGAATTTTTAAACTCATTTCTAATCGAAATAAATATATTATAGAAGTCTTTAAGCCAAATTTGAAAAATTCGATGCGTGTAATTTTCTTTTACTGATTTGATTACTTTTTTCATTTTGCAAATCTCAATCAAAGATAGAACTTAATCCACTAAGTTAATTTTAAAATTTAGGGAAAAAATATGAAGCAGTTATTTTTTAAAACATTTTTACTACTTATTATCAGCACTAAAGGATTTCATTCTCAAAATCAACTGACACGAGAAGATGGGGAGTATTTTATCAAAATTGATGACAAGTACATTCATAATTTAAATCAACTGAATAGCAGTAGCGAAAAATTTGAAAATACCCTCAATTTAACCACCTTTAAAAATCGATTCAATTTTTTAGATTCTAATACCAGACTTCACATTGACTACAATGACATTACTTATACCTACGTGAAAAAGTTTCTCGGTTATCAATGGTATCCTAAAATAATAGGATTGTCTGTTTATTATTTCCCACTTTTCGAAAGCAAACTAGATCATTATGGAATTCCAAGAGAACTCAAATATTTAGCTGTCGTTGAAAGCGCCTTAAATCCGCGTGCCGGAAGTTGGGCAGGAGCAAGTGGTATTTGGCAATTTATGCCTGCTACGGGAAACCAATATGGTTTACGTAAAAACGAATATATCAATACATTTTACGATCCTGTAAGTAATGCAGATGCAGGCGCACGATATTTGAGGGATTTATACCGTCAATTCGGCGATTGGAATTTGGCAATATCTGCATACAATTGCGGACCTGGTAATGTAAAGAAAGCAATTAAAAAAGCGGAAACAAAAAACTATTGGAAACTCAGAAAGTATCTTCCTAAAGAAACACAAGCCTATGTCCCCAGCTTTATTGCGGTCAATTACCTTTTCAATTATTACAAGGAACATCAGATGAAACCTAAATATTTTAGGTATTCATTTTTTGATCTAAAAACAATTAAGATTAATCAGACTACCACTCTTACTGCCTTATCAAAACGATTTGATTATAAAATTTTAAGGTTTGCTAATCCTCAGTTTATTACCGATATTATTCCAGAAGGATCAATCGTTTATGTTAAATGAAAAGGCTTCTTATAAACCTAACTTGCGACAATACTTGCAGTGGGTGTAAAAGTAATTTCAACAACGTCTCCCGTACTCGCCGTTCCTGATATTTTCATTGTCAAGTTACTTATATTTAAGTTACCGCTTGATATAGAAGCAACTTGATCGCCTATTGTTTCCCAAATGTCATTGTTTTTTTCAAAGACAGTCGTTCCCTGTATAATATTTTCGTTATAGGTTCTAGTAACATGAAAGGACGAAGTTGTAGTGGTAACATCATAATTTAATTCATATTTTACTGCTGCAATTGTTGCACTACCACCAGAAATCAGTTTAAACTTTCTTGAAAAATTCTGTTGAAATACTTTCGAACCCCAAAAAGGGTTTGGAACTTTAAATGTAACATTTCCTTCCTTCACAATACTATCGTCAAAGAAAATTGGTGCAGTTACTATAATCTCAAAACTTTTTACCTCGCTTTCATTTCCATATTCGTCTTTAACTTGAATATTGTAAGTATATATTCCTGCTACCAAAGCATTAACAGTACTTAAGAAAGAACCGTTTGATCCTAAAGCATAATTAGTGTAGGTATTATTGGTGTTCTGAATACCATTTAAATTTGAGTTTGATGCAGATGAGATCCAAGTTTTATATTGAATGGTAGTATTTGTGTTAATGGGAGATTTTTTAACTATTCCTGTTAAAGTAATCTGGGTATTGATTGAAATGTTTGCCGGACTAAAGTTCATACTTTCAATTGTAACTTCTCTAGCAATAATATTTTGTTGTATCTCATAATCTTTTGATAAAGTACTGTTCTTTATCGAATAGCTTAATTTACCCTGTCCGGCTGTGTTGGTTTTGAGAGAGGTTGTAAAACTGTCGATATTATTAATTGGATACCATGTACCTAAATTTGCTGCCACTCCGTTTAGTTTAACTTGCCCTGAATACGTATCGAATTTAATTTGATATCCTGTTGATGGTTGCCCAGACCCCGGAACAATTTTCATCAGATATTGGGTTTCATCGCCTTGATAAATAGAACCTGTACCACCGTTATAAGTATGGGAAAATTCTGAAACAGAGTAGGGCAGTGAGAAAACTTCTTCTTCTGTCGCTCCTTTCTCATTTTTAACAACAATTTTTAACTCGTGAATTCCAGAAACGTTTCCAACATACTCAAATATGTTTTTTTCAGTAGTGAAGTTATATTCCTGATTGGCAGTAAGTAGCTCTCCATTTAATTTAAGTGTGCCATTTAAATTCGTTGTGAATTTAAAAGAAGTCTTAATTGACTGAAAATCATAAGATGGCCGCACATTAAATTTTAGCTGGTTTATCTCGCCGACTGCCTTTTGAATAAAATTATTATCTCTTTCGATAGTGAATCCAAATTGTGCTGCATTGTCATTTCCCCAATCTCCGTCTTCACGACAAGAGTTGAATAGTAAGATGGAGATAATAGATAGCATTATTATGATTGTATTTCTCATATTAGGTCGGTTTTATTAATTAATGTAGTATCTAAATCCTCCGAAAAGGCCATAAGTAGACTTTGAAAATTCACTTTTTAAATCATAGAATTGGCTGTAGTTAGCCAGAAATGAAATTTTTCTAGCAAAAGCAAATTCGATTTCAGCACTGCCGGAAATACCGTATACAAATCCTTTAACCGGAACAGGAATTTCGGCATTGTATTTTGGATCTTTAGAATTACCATCATTCACAGTTTCATATCCTACATAACCTCCTAACCATCCGTTTAAATAGATTGGTGCAAGACCTTCATAACTATAGCCGGCATTTACATTAAAACCATATTTTTGATAGGGTAGGATTTGATTATCTAAATAAGAAACTTCATAATTCTGATAAAACCCCTCCACTTTTCCTAAGAACCCTTTTTCACCGAAAACTTTACTATATCCTCCCTTCAACATATACCCAGCACTGAGATCTCCTTTTTCCATCACATAACCATATTCTGCATGAACTGCAGATTGGTTTTTTCTTCGTCCCTGAGCTTGTGCAAGAATGCAAAAGCAAGCCAGGAATAATATCAAAACATTCTTCTTCATATTATTACATTTTAAAATTATTATTTCACATATTCAGCTGCTATAATATATTTAGGCTTAATGTCTAAGGAGATAGTACGTTCACCATCAATTTCACTCATAATAAAAAGTAAATTTTTGTTATCGGAAATGGTGAACTTATCAAAGACAAATAGTAATTTTTCCCGGGACTTTTTTGCTATACTTTCTGTTTGAATAGCGTAGATGGGTGAAAAGATTTTTTCTTCCGCCTCAATTTGACGGTCTTTAAACTGTACAGGGCTTGTTATAAAAGAAATACTTTCAACATCATAGCTGATATTCGTTCGATTAGCCACTTCTATAAGAACATAGACTTTACCACTTCCTACATAAACACCTTTTACAAAACCTTCAATTCCTCTTACAAAAGCAGAATTTCGATTTTTAATCCAACCATTTTTCTTAATAATTTTTTGAGCAATTATCTCATATTGTTCTGGATTATCTGCTTTTTGTTCATTTTTTTCTGCTACTTTTTCAACAGATTGCTCAACCGGAGCATCAATCATAATAGGAGTTACGGCTTTATTTGAAACAGTTTTCTTAAGACTTTTCTGTACAGGTTTTTTATAAATGTTTTGGGTGCTCTTTTGAGAATATCCATAAAAGCCGGCCAGCATACCTATCACTATCAGTACTCTTTTCATATTATTATTTAATTGAAATTAACGATGATACATTCCACATTGGATGTTAATTTTATTCGGTTATCCGACTGTTTGCTTATGGCATTTCCAACGGAATTGATGACGCCACCAATTACTGGAATCCTGCTGCTTTCATTTAAAGCTCTATTCTCTAAATCTGAATTTTGAGTCCCCGGTGATATCGGAAGTCCTGCCATTCCGTCGGCACCATATAATTGAAGCTGAACCGGAACAATTTTGTTTTTCACTTTAATTGTGGAAAAATTAACGAGTAAACGATTGTTTTGTTCTGAAGCTACTCCTGTTATTATTTGTCCTTTGGGAGTTTCTAACGTTCCTATTCTTGTACTTTCAAGCAATACAAAAGAGAGCGTTCTTCCTGAATTCGCATACCCTTTTGAAAGGAGTTTAGCTCTGATCTGCTTCCCTTCATTTATGCTTTTTTGATTGGTAGATGAATCACTATAGCTTGGTTGTACATAAGCAGGTTCGGAAATCTCGGTATAGTCTATATCTGAGGTAATGTTTTCATTTATTGATTTGGAACTTTTCGGATAATTTTTCACTTCTGTATAAGCAATTGAATTGTTTTTGGGTTCTTCCGCCTGCCACATCGAATAATCTCCATAAGTCGAATGACTGTTGTAACTGCTCCCTATATTTCGTTTTTCACTTCCTGAATTATTATAGTTTGGTTGGGTGTACACAGGCTCCACGTAGGTGGAAGTAGTTTTATCACTTCCGTCACTTTCTGAAATAATTTCAATTTGAGAATCTCCTGACTTACCAAAGAGATCGTCCATTGCTGTATTTAATTTACTGCTGTCTTTTTTGCCTAATTGGTTGGCTTCTATTCTGCTATTATATTTCTGGGCTTCCTTTGCATCGGGATTTGATATTTCATCTACGGCAACTTTTTTATCTCCACCGTTTAAAACATAAACTCCCACGAGAAGAAAGACAGCAAGTAAACTTGCAATAGCATAAACAATGATCTTTCTACGCTCTTCATTGCTTTTAATCTCCCAAAACTGTTTTAACTGTTCCATTACTTAACTTCAATTGTCGGGTTAATCTGTTCTCTTTTTATACTATCCTGGATGATGATCTCTTCATCAGTAGGCGCATTAACTTTTGATAGACTTTCGGTGAAATTCGTAATGAGATAACCGAAAGGATTATAAGGATAATTGATATTAACCTTTGTCATTCTTAGCTGCACATCTGCCTGAAAATAATCTTCTACGGTACCATTGATTCTTTTAATCAGTACCGAAAAACTGACATTTGGATTTCCATCTATATTGTCAATTCGCCAACTGTTGGGAAGTATTTCAGATTTTTGAACCAATCCATTAATGGAAAGGAAATTAGAATAATAGCCTTTCCGGTCTTTATCTTTAATTAAGTACGTAGGTTGCTCACCAACCAACCAAAGGACATTTTCTTTTTTCTCTTTGATAGAGTATTGGTCTAAATCATAGAACTGTTTGGTGAAGTAATCTGCATTAGCTTTGAGTACTTTCACCTTGTCATTTTTTTCGGAAATCAGACTTAAGGGAATTAAATCACCGTTATTATTGAATGTAAATATTTTAGATGTACTATCACTGTAAATGACCAATGCCAAATAAAGTACAGCAACAATCGAAATAATGCTTACTGCAACGACCCCCCAGACAACCCGGCTATTTTTTTTTAATTCCGAATAAATATCTTTTCCAACGGTAATTTCTGCTTTCTCCTTTTTCATATTCTAACTGAAATATCCTCTAATTTCTTTAGTAACAATCGCAAATAAACCCAACTTCACCATAAAGGAGATTAATAAAGCTCCCACTGTGTAGGCGAAAATAATCCCTAAATCAGTATCATATCCGATATCCGACATTTGAACATTCGCTTTACTCTGAACAAAATCATAGATGATATCTGAAAATTTCATAATTCCCATATATCCGATTCCTAAAACAAATAATCCGATATATATTTTGATCCATCTTGAAAGCATATCTTCAAATCCTTTTGTCGTAGAAAGTGCAATGGCAAAGGGAAAAATAACTTTGAAAAGTTGAATTAAAAAAACTCTTTGAATCAAATACATTCCTACCACCGCCATATCCAGAATATCTAAAAACATTTTGGTGAACGTCATCAAACCTGCAGTCAGATATAGAGGTATTAATGAAAGGTAAAAGCCTATATAATCTAATCCACTGTATTGATCAGCAATCTTATCTAATTCCAATAAGTACCTTTTTAATGCATCATCTTTTAATGGATGTTGCGCTGCAACAGAAACATCAACGGACGAGAATATACTTTCAATTGCATTTACAACCCAGTCGCTCCCTACCATAATAAGTCCATATCCGATAATGCTAATAATGCCTCCAATTTTCGGTGCTTCCGGATTTTCTCCTGTTTGTAAAAAATTACCAATGACTTTGAATAACAATAAGGTCATAGCCAAAGATTTCGCTCCAATAATGGTAAAGGAAAAAACTTTGGTTTGGGAAATAACCTGATTGAGTTCTGTAAGCCACGAGTAATCCATCAATAAGATAATTTAATAAGCTTAACACTAATTTTAGCATTGGCACTCTTTACCTTATTGTATTCGTTTTCCAATAAAGTAATGCGTTCACTATCGCTCATATTAAACATCCCGTTATTGAGTAATGCCTGAACTGTTTTAATACTGCCTGAAATTTGAGCCAACTGATTCTTAATACTGCTAACATCAAATTTTCCTTTGCGCGCTTTCTCTAAAATTTTATTAGAATTACTAATGGCTTGTTTCTGCATATTAATAATATTCTGCAACTGTCCCATTTGCTGGATATAACCATTGACTTTCTGATATTTTTCCTGTGCATCTTTCAAAAGAGAGTAGGATTTTTCCAACTGTTTTATTTGGGCTGCAGATTGCGTAATCTGTTTAGCAATTTGTCGATTGGCTCCTGCATCTACTACAGCCATTTGTGCAAATGAATATGATCCTACCAAAAGGCATAGTGTTAAGATTAATTTTTTCATTTTTAGTCTGTTTTAACGTATTGGTCAATTGCGCTTTCCATATTTCCAGTTTCGTGGTAGATTTTCATCAATTCCTCATTTTTAGCACCTTCAGTTTGATAAGCCCAAAAAACTTTCTGCGGAACTTCTAAACGGTAAACCTGATGTTGATTACCTCTCATAATGAAGACTTCCGAATATTTATGTTGCCCCTCAAAATCTGATGTTAGAGAACTCATTTGATGGTAAGCATGATCACTCATTCCGAACCTGTTCTGTAAACCCGAATAATCCTTTGCGTTTAAAACATAAAGAACTTGCGTATTTTCAATAATTGTCTTCGCAATTTGACCAAACTCTCCGCTGTCCGGTAGTTGACTTATTGCCTGCAGTACGATTCCAATTGCACCATTTTGCTTTCGAACTGCTTGAAAGAAATATTCTATTTTTTCCAAAACGCCTTTGAACTTAAACTGCTTGGCAACTTCATCAAAGAAAATATACCCTCTGGTAGATTTATCTTTCCATACTGTTTCATTAATTACAGATGATATTAACTGCAACATAATAGAAAGTAGCAGAGGATTGTCTTTAACTTCATCCAGTTCAAAAACAATAATTTTTTTGTCTTTTACCTTGGTTAAATTATCATTGCTTTCATCAGCATATAGAAAATCATAAATTCCACCTTTCTCAAATTCGCTCATGGCAAATAAAAACTCTTCAATATTGAAAAATTCACGTCTGATATTTAACTCTGTAAGTAGAGTGTATTTATTTTCTCGTATGGCTTGAATAAATTTTAAAAGGCTTTGTTCACCATCTTGAATATAATAGGCTTCAATAATTTTCCTAAGTGCTGTTTTTTCGTTTTCCGTCGCTTTAGAATCTCTTTTGTAGTGCGTAATAATAAATTCTGTTAAATCCTCAATTTTTGAAGCTGTTAATTCGTCACCTTGTAAATCGAAGGGATTTAAACCAATTGGTTCGCCTTCCTTATAATGAATAAATACAGTGTCTTCGGGATAAAGAGCAGATAGTTTTCGGTAAGATCCACCTAAATCAACTAAAACTACTCTTGCACCTTCTTCATAGTATTGGCGAAATAAATGATTGGCTAAAAATGATTTTCCATAACCAGTCGGTGCGAAAATCATAAAATTTCTGGCTCTTACATATTTCTTTTCTTCATCCCAGGTATCTACAATAACTGGTATGTTTGCTATACGGGAATTAAGCAGCACCCCTTTTTTATCATTCTTATAATTAGTACAATTATTAAAAAATAAGGTGGCTAAACTTAAATTCCCATAAAACATTTGTTTTTCGGAAAAATTAGCGGAAAACAAATAGAAGGAATTGCAAAAAACGGAATTAAGAAAATTTCCGATCGGTTGTCTGGTCTTTATATCTACTGACTTAAACCGCTCTGTAATTTGATTTCTTCTGTTCTTAATCTCGCTTTCATTGTCACCATAAAACAGAATGTTAAAATGTCCCCTGATAATTCTTTCATTATCGATATCCGCTGCGATACTCTCTATCAATGTTTCCAGTTTTCCGGCGTTTACTTTATTATTAGGATCGAAAGTGGACGATTTTTTTAACAGATCTTGCCTTTTCCTCAGACTGCTTAACTCATTCTGATTGTCTTCAAAGTAAATAACCTGATTATAAGCGTGGTCGAAATCCAACGAGAAACCAAATAAATCACCAATGTTTTGATAAAACTTATATTTTGCAGTGGTAAAATCTTTATCAATTTGTAAAGATGAAAAACTCTCCGGCATATGTTCTTCATCTCTCGTACAGATGGCTCCTAATAACCGATCTCCAATTTGCATATAGCCATTTTTCAAAACCCTGTCAGTAACGAAGTCATTTTGGAAATTATTGAAATAGTAGTCATAATAATTTCTCATTTCTTCCGATTCCAGTTCGCGAATTTGAAAAGCTCTTCCACTATTAATTTTTCCATTGCGGAGAAAATTAATGATCTGCTCTACAGTATTGATAAAGGCATTTATTTTATCATCAAACTTTTCAAAATTTTTTCGATTCAATCTTTTAAAGGGATTCGTTATTTTACTGGTAAAAGTATCTCCGGCAGGGAGAATAAAGAAAGCAAAGCACTTGTGTGACAGGAAAGGTCTTTTATGAAAATAGGCCTTTGTTTCCTTCTGTAAATAATTGTCCTGCAGAAAATTATCCGTGTCAAATTCAGACTCTTGAAAAATATCCTGTTTAAGAAATATGGAACCAGATGGCATATCCTTTAAAGCTCTGTTCCATAAATCATTCACAGATTCATAATCCTCTTGACCCATCGAGTATTTTTCAATCAAGCCGAACTCGTAGCCCATTGCAAATGTGCCATTTGTTCCCACAACTTTATTGGTATCGATATGTAAAAATAAATTATTCGTCATCTGAAAATTTTTCAGGTAGTTTCTCGTCAAAGAGCCATTCTTTGATGGTTGAATTATTCGTCAGCAGAAGCACAGTAAAATACGTGACCACAATAATGAGAGTCACCACTATAATTTTTTTAATAGTAAAACCTCCTAAAAAGGTTAATAAAGCGAGTATTGAAATAATAGTGGTCACTAGAAAGCCCGTAGTGTTTAGTCCGTAAATTGTAGGTTGTTGACGATATCCTTTTAGATTCTTTACTTTCCTCAATTTAAATAAATTCGTTACAGACTTATATTCCCTACGTAGTTAACTAAGCCGACAACTGCACCCAGAATGGCGGCGAAAATAACAATGTTAGTTACTCCTTTTTTCCAATCCCCATTGTCCTTAACAAAGTGACCAAGGTTGACAAAAATAACGACGATAAATATACTCACAGCAACATATGGGAAGATACCCTTAATTTCATTTGCCAGCTGTTGTGCCGGACCTCTCAAATTGATGCTTTGCGCAGAAGTCAACGAGAAAATTGAAAGTGCGAAACTGGAGAATTTTAGTTTTAGATTCTTCATAAGTTTTAACTTTTGGGAATTTCAAAAAAATTTCTTCCTAATATACACTATTTACAACGCTGTGATTTTCATATTATTATGTTAATCTAAAATATTTCTTGCTTCTCGAAGTATTTTTTCGAAATGAGCGTCTAACATTTTTTGTGTGATTACTTTTTGATTTTCAAATTTCTCAGTCACAATTGGAGGATGGATAATATTAACAATTTCGTTCCTCCCGTCAGACAGAAAAGCGAATTCACCAACGCAAAGTCTATTAAATTCATTGGCTCTATGTTTGTGAACTTCTCTTTCTCCGGTCGTGGTGGAAGTTTCTCCCCAAGCTAACAAATTACCATCACCACCTTTTTTAGACACCGACTTTGTTTTGATATTGACCATTTCAAAATAGCTTTCATAAAATTTCGATGTTTCTGAATCATTTGATTTCCCAAAAAACTGAGTTGAAAGATTGGCAATAATTTCTTTAAAACCATCTCTACCATACTGAACCACTCCCTGAACAAAATCCTGTGCACAATAAACCACCGCAACCCCAAAACTTCTCATGGTAGCCGGAATTTGTGCCATATTAAGAAGTTTAATTGTTGGTGCTTCATCCAACAAAATAAAGCTAGGCTTCCGATCTCGCACCATCATTTGTTTAGAAATAGTGTGAATAATTGTAGCATTTATCGGACTTAAAAATTCAGCAGATCTAGGTTCATTAATGACTGAGACGACCAAATTATTTTGAACCATATTAATATTAAGATCGAAATCACTACCACTTAAAATCCAGAATGCTTCGGGGAATGCAATTTTTCTAAGAGCATTTGCAAGCGTCGAAATTACAGAGGCAGTTTGTTTTGCAGAAGCAAGTCCCAAAATAAAAGTACTTCCTTGAATGGCAACACGCTCATTGGACGTAAGAAACTCTTTAAGTTTTGCAAACTTATCCATTGCATCATCACCTAAACCGGATTGCGGATTTTGAACGCTAAAATCAACACCAAGTATAAAAGCAATAACGTGGGGTAGGGTACATAATTCCTTATGATCGAAAGTAAATTTCAAGATAACTCCTGCTAATAAAGAAGAGGCACTATCTTTAAAAAAATCATCTCCTTTTCCAACTCCATTTTTAATTAAATTGTCAATAATGACTTTTACA
The DNA here is from genome assembly GCF_022811665.1 of Chryseobacterium oryzae. Lineage (NCBI taxonomy): Bacteria > Pseudomonadati > Bacteroidota > Flavobacteriia > Flavobacteriales > Weeksellaceae > Chryseobacterium > Chryseobacterium oryzae. The sequence goes on along the minus strand of NZ_CP094530.1, from coordinate 4,076 downwards.
ATTTGATTGACATCTTTTTCCCCTTTGATATAATCAGGTGAAATAGGATTTACACGACTGCTTGAGTTAGGATTATGCAACGCTATTACTTTTAATCTTTCTTTGAAAATCGGCTTTGCTAATTCTGTAAGCTCTCCATTTTTGAAATCGTAAATAATCCCCGCAAAGTCGGCTTTGCCAAAATGAATCATCAAATTATAAATAATAGAAATCGTTTTACCAGAACCTGCTGCACCAAAAACAGCAATTCCACGCTGAATGCCCCGAATAATTCTTTTGCCCTGGGAAGTATTGAATTCAACATCCCAAAGTGGATCTGCTTTTTTTTCGAAAGTCCATAAATATATAAGACCACTAATGATAAGACTGGGAACGATAAGGTAAAGCAGAATGAAGATAAAACTCCCTAATTTAATACTCGCAAAAGCTACTAATCCCGCCAACAATAGGAAAAGAATGTATTTAAAGTTTTTGTTTCTTGATTTGAATACAATTGTAAAAAGGAAACTTACTACCGCAATTCCTGCAATAATAATTAACCAATTTCTTAAAGTAAGATCTAGAATTTTCATATTAATATCCTTTTGAAACATCACTAATTTTAGTTATTACTGACTTTATAGTTTTAACTGCAATTTCTAATGGAGTTTTACTAATACTTAAAGGCACTCGGAAACCAAGTTCTTTGCTGATGGTACTATTAAGATTTAATTTTTGTAGTTCATACAGACCTGAATTTTTATATAATTCATTTTTTATCGGTTTCATAATCGCTGAACTAAACGCTTTTCCTAAATTTTCAATATGTGCTTTTTTTCCTGTACGAATCTTTTTCTGCTCATTAAATCTCTGATAACTTCGGGTTCGATCGTATCTGAACTTTTGATCAAAACTATGCTCTACTTTTTTAAAAAATTGATCCCTATTGAATCCAACTTGTGCACTTTTTCCCGCTATTTTTGAATTTCGGTGATTTGCTAAAGGCGAGATAGACCCTTTATACCTTGCATTAGGACAGTTATCATATCTAGAAACGATGACGTGAATATGATACTGTTGTCCGCCTTTCTTCAATCCTTCTCTCACAATTTCACCTGTGATTCTATCCTTATGAAGTTGAGATTTTAGTTCTTCTATTTTAACACTGTTATTGCCTTTTTCAGATTCTAACAATTTTATTTCCCTATTAATTTTTCGATTATTAATCACCCATTTATCATTGCCTTTATAAGTTCTCTGCTCTTCAACTTTAGCGACCCATACCAAATCCTTGTCCTTCATTTTTCTCACAGATAAATCCTTGCCTAATTCCGCTGCTTTCTGTTCACGAATCATCTGAAATTTTTCAGCGTATTCGGGATCTTTCCGATCTATTCCCAATCGTTCGAGTTCATTTTTTGTTTCGGTGTTAATTTGAACTTCTTCCCTACGATTGGGGAGTTGATCAGGATTAGAATAAACATTACGATTGAAATTATCTGCATATTCTTTCATTACCTCTTTTGCATACTCACGTAAACACTGATGCATTAAATCATTTTTTATCAATTCTAATTGTTGCCCTCCTTTTACAGTTTGATTCAAAATGCCAATTTCCTTTTGGTTGAATCCATTAGACTTTAACTCCAGATCAATAATCTGATTTAAATGTTCAAGTTCATCTTTACTTGGAGAAATATTTAAAATAAAAAATTTGCTTTCGCTTTCTTTCGCTCTTGAGGAAATATTATCATCAATTAAATCTGTGGCAGTATTTTGATCTAAATATTTTTCTCCATCAATACCATCAGTTGTGAAAAATAAGTTTTGCTTCTCAATCTGTTTATCAAAATCGGAAAGTTCCAAGGCTTCAAATTCATCCATGAAATTTTCAAATTCTTTCTCTCGCAAAGAATTTTCCTTTTCCAAATATTCGGTCACGGGTTTGCAACTTTGTGAAATATCTGGGTCATGTTTTGTAAAAGAAATATGCATTATTTAAAAATTTCTTCAAATTCCTGAATACTCAAAACGGCTTTATAATTTTTGGAAAACGCACCACTTTCAAATTTAAATTTGCTCTTTAAATTATTAATTTGTGAAATTAAATCTTGATTAATCTCTTCAATTTCACGATGACTTTCCCATACCTCTTTTACTTCTTTCTCTAATTTTGAATTTTGATCAACGGACAAACTTTCAATGGAAATTTTATCCTCAATGACTGCCTCAGAACCCAACGTTTTTTCTCTTAAATTCATCGACAAAAATTCTTTCAAAAGTTGATGGGTATCTAAAATTTTAGTGAAATAAAATTTATCTAAATGACCCAATCTTTTATGAACTGCCTCAATTCTTTTTTCATTGGAAGATAATCCAGCCTCCAGAGATTTTTTAATTTCCGTAAAATAATTTAGTTCAGAATTTCCTTTAAAATTACTCTCAATTAGAAAGGCAATTACTTCATCATAACTGGATAAGTTTAAATTGTTTTTAAGGATTTTTAAGTTCTCAGCATTTTTCTGTGAAACGCGCATCATAGTATTTTGTTTACCCATTTGTTATACATTTTAACACTATAAAGTGGTGATTAATAAATCTTTATAATATTTTGTTATACAATTATGTATACATTTACAAAATAAAAATAATATAACACTCTGTGTTTCTGAACGTTGTCAATTTTGGACACGTTCCCTCTTGCTTTCCTTTCATCACCTCTTATTTCTACCAATCAGTTTTAAGAAAAAAACCCTACTTCCATAGTCGGAAAAAACATTTCATAAAATGCGGGTGGGTGAGATAAGCCAGAAATTGGCTACTTATATTGAACAAAAATTTTCCGGTATTATTGCATAAAAGTAAAAACCCAAAACATTGGATTTTGATTTTAAGTCTTTAAAATTCAGACTACGATTTAAAAAAAGAGTGCTTAAAAATGAAAAATTGGCATCCAATTTTTCCGAATTTTTTTTAAAGTTCCTATTCATAAAACAAAAAAAACCTCTCATAAAATGAGAGGTTGATTTCTTAAAATTGCTCTAAATATTTCTTTGCTTTTTTTGATTGAATGAAAGCATTTTTAATTTCTTCAATTCTATTTTCTTTGTGCATATCGGACCACCCTTTAAGGTATCTGATAGAATTCAAAAGTTCATCAGTAATTCCAAATTGAAGTGCCAAAAGCATTGAACCCATTTCGGCAATTAGTTCTTCAAATGAATACTTAATTTTGTCATTAAATCCTTCATGAAGATTTCTGTCTAATCTTTTTTCGTGTCCTGTCCAATGAATAATTTCATGAAATAAAGTTGTATAAAATTTCACTTCTGAAACGAAATGTTTTTTTAAAGGCATCTTTATATGATCAAAAATTGGAGAGTAACTACCATGTGAAATCTGTTCAAATTTAATTTTCAAAGATGCATTTTCAACTAATTTTTGAACGAAATTTTCACAATTTATTTGATCAACAAATTCTAAATCGTGGGCTTCATCGAGATCAATATTCAAATTTAATTCCTCTAAATTTTCAATCTGATTCGAATTAAAAACAACATAATTTTTAATCACCGGATATTTATTTATTTGCTGCAGTTCGGCGGAGCTCATATTTTTAATCTGCTCCATAGTGTAAGATTTTAAAGTTTCCCGATGCTTATATACAAAACTGAAAAATTCAATAACAACTCCTTTAGATCCTTTTTTAAGTTTTCCACCTGCTTTTGATATAGAATTGAATGTTGCGTATAAATTAGAGGTAAAACCATTTGTAAGGGTATCGATATATAAGGTCAATAAATTGAATCCTTTATAGGTATTCTGACTAAATAGATTTTTTGGTGCTTGAAATTTATATTTGGTGTAAAGTTCCCAATCCTGGGCTTTTACTTTATCTAAATTCTCAATAATTCTAGAGATAAATTTATCTTCACCTTTTTTAGAAATCTGATTTTTTTTACTTTTTGAACTGTTTGTTTTGGGGGCTGTTGCATTCATAATATTTAATTGTTTATTTAGTTATAAACTTATTTAGTTATTTATTTGGCAATTAGGACACGTTTTTTTTTAAACTGAAAGATTTTATAGCGGACTGG